>WJIL01000133.1 GCA_014730275.1 Candidatus Lokiarchaeota archaeon
AGATATCCATTTGCCGGTAGTTGGATTTTTGCGAAGAGGTTCTACATCGATGAATGGTTCAATTTTCTCTTTCATTTCCTCGTACCGCTTTTCTGCACGTTTCAATTTCTTCTTGTCTGCTTTCTCTACCATCATTGCTAGATCACTCCTCAATCTGCAGAGTATTGTACGCTGAATTATACGCAGGAACTTATAATCCGCTCGCCTTTTCTAATCCAATAAAGCAACTTAACTTTTGGTTTCGACCTCGTGTTGCATAGATTCCAATGGAAATCCAGCTGCTCAAGTAGTTGCAAAGAAAGAGAACTAAAATCATACTCCCCCATCAGCCACCACCGGACTAGTCTGCATCGGATTACTCCGATCCATTTTTCTTATTTGTCAACCAGTATCTCGATTTCATCTCGAACGCACTCTATCTTGCTCATCGCGTCATCAAGGCATTCTCGAAGGTGCTCGATGCGCTCATCTCGTGTCATATTTCCGTGATTCTTCTCTTTGCCGCATTTGCATGTACCCATTGTTTTGTCACCTGGTTCGATGGATGGAAAAGGGCATATAACCTCGCGCAAAGAAAATCCTTAGTTCCTTCAGGTGTCCTGAGATGCAAAGCAAAATTGAATTCGATAACATGTGCTTGGAACCCCTCAAAGCTGTCTTCTCGCAGCTTGGACGCACATGGACCGTCCCAATCGTGGTCGTGTTAGGTCGAAGTGAGACCAAGCCAAGATATCACGAAATCAGTGAGAAGGTTCACAATCTAACGGGGAAGGAAATCAGCGACACCATGCTTTCGAAGCGACTTTCCGATTTGAGCGAGATAGGTCTGGTCAAACGAACCGTGCTTGCAGAGAGCCCACCACAGGTACAATATGAATTGACAGAAACAGGGACCGATACATTTCGCCATGTTGTCAAAATGATGAAGTGGGCCGAATATGCATGTCATGAGGGGGAGCTGAAAACTGAGACATGCAAAGGCAATGCCATCTCGTGAAAGATGCTTTTGTTTGTCAAGTCCGAATGTTTAGACATCGACCTATTCCTCAGTCGTGTATTTCTCCTATCAGAGAATAGAATTTGCCAAGGAAGAATCTCCAAGAATCATATCGCCCAAAATCCTCTCCAGAAGACCTCTGGTGACGCTTTGTGGAGGGTCATTTTGACACTCCAATCCGCAGACTTGTTTATATAGAAAAACACCTACAAGTCTACAAGTTACGTCGGAGCGCTTCGTAAGGGCATGAAACCGATGTGGTAAGGAGCAAATCCTCATGTACGCTCGTATCGAAGAGAAGAAGAGTACTATTCTGTTTGTATCACTTATCACATTCATCTTATTGACCCAGCTTGTTGCAGCTACCGCTTGGGCCCTCGGTACCCAACGCTATGTACATCATGGCCTAGGTTCCGATGCATATGATGGTACGTGGAGGACGTTTGAACGAGACTTGCTAGATGATCTACATGATGCACAGCCAGGAGTAGACATAATCAATGTAGACGCGTTCCTGATTCGAGGTAGTGGGTATGTTGACGAAATCAAACTCCTCCCAAGGGAGAATCAGGGAGACTTCGTTGTTCCATCAGGGAAGAGCTACATGCAGCTTCAGAATGTTGATTCACGTCCAACTTTGTCATCATGGCATGGTCCAACATATGTCCAGGTTTTGGATAGGCCATTCAGGCTGTACCAACTTGATGACTTCGCGGTCCTCGGGAAGCTGAACCAAGGACCTAACAGTGAAATGGGGAAAATCAGGGTGAGTCTCTATGATGATAGTATGAAAGAGATTCTCAGAATCATATGGCGAGACTGTTGGGCTGCTAGCGCAAAGACACAAATCAGAACGATATACAAGGATGCGAACGGCAATACTCACACCGCTAGCCCTGGATACATCTACGGCGATGCAGTCATCGATGCCAGAATGTGGTACCAAGCATCAACCGAGACAATTAAATCAACGATTGATGGCATGACTGCAACTCATGCGACTGCTGCTGACCCTGCTAGAGTTGTCAAATACATGGTCATCCAAGGGCATAGATACCAGGGCAATTCGCTGATTGACTTGAGAATCAAAGATATCAATGTGAAAGTGGATCTCAACGCTGAGAACCCCAATGCGCCAGAGCCGGGCGAACCCGTGGAGTACGATGGAACTAATCAAGGGCCTTCCGATGCAGACGTTGGAGAGAAATTCGTTGGGGGGTACGAGCAAATGGCTAGCGAAGCAGTAAGTGCAACTTGGGATGGGCCATGGCCGGTGCTAAATATTGCCTGCAATTTGATAGTGCACAGTCTGTCATTCATCATGACATTGAAGGTTGATTTGTTGGGATCTCTCTCGGTTACTGAACTAACGCTTACACACCCCGTTCTAGATTCAGCAACTGATGAACAGCTTCAGGCTTCCACCGATACCGTAATGGCATTGAGTCCTGTTAGGTTCTACAGTGCTGTTGTTTCCGTCTCCAGAATAACTGCCAAATTCTTTGCAACATTCGGAAAGCTCCCTGGAGCCCAAGGAGCTTTTGCTGCTTCATTATTAGCCTACGTCACAGCTTCTATAATGCTCACAATCACAATTGCCCAAGAATACATGAATAGTGCATTGAGTGCTCTTGATGCTTTCATTGGTTTAGTTGTACTCGTTTGGGGCGTCATATTTGCTGGAAACACTATTTCGAAGCAATCCATCTTTGGTAGATTGTTAGGCTTCCTTGACAAATACCGGAGTACACCTTTGGAGGATTGGGGATATCATGACACATTTTTCC
>WJIL01000134.1 GCA_014730275.1 Candidatus Lokiarchaeota archaeon
GGACCTGATGAAGTCCCTTGTTTGGAGAGTGAGGACTTCTGCTTAGAAGAACCAGTCTTCCTTACAGCCTTCGGGGCTGGGCGCTTCTCCCGTGGGGGAGTGGCCCACCGCCCTAGTCCTGTCTCATCCCTTAGATAAGGAGTGAGCTTGATCAAACGACGTGCGATGTTCAACGAGCCGTTCCTATCGGCATTGGTGCGAAACCCACAGGTATGACAGACAAACAGCGATTGCTTGGGCCTGACACCCTTCTTCCCGCACTTCCAGCACATAATCGAGGTCCAGCTCTCAGGTACCACCTGAAAGCGTGCGCCTTTGCCATCGACCGGCCACCCAAGCTGCTCAAGATTGTGCTTGAGGGTCTCAGTTATCCGTGCGAACGCCCAAGAGTGTATCATCCCCCGGAACCTCCGCCCTTTGTAGTTACCGCGCCGAGCAGTGTACCTAATGTTTTTGAGCCGACCGATAGCCACGTACAGGGTGTATCGCTCAGACAGTTCGGTGATGTAATCGAGCATCTGGCTGACCATGAACCGGTCATACTCCTTGGCTACGCGATAGCGCTTGCCTTTCAGTCCTCGGAGTCGCGCTGCTAGGTCATCGTGAGGGGTGGCATTGTTCTTCCTCGTATGCCTCTCGTACTGGAGCTGGGCAACCAGATCATCAAGCTCCTTGATACGCTCGACCTTGTCTTCCTGTACAAAGTACCTGGTCTTGCTGACCCTCCGTGGGGTCAATAGCGTCGTGCAGGCGGCTTTCTCAATACCAAGGTCGATACCGAGGACAGCCTCTGGGAGGTCGTCATCAGGTGGTTCCGGTGTGTCAACTCTGACCGCAAAGGTCACCCACCATTTACCTTTTCTGTCCGTGAAAATCTGTAGTGCTTTGATTTCACCTCTTGAAAATTGGTTGGTATGGAACGGCGAGACATTGAGCGGGATAAGTAGTCGGTCGTGAATCCTTCGTCCTTCCGGAACAGAGTCGAGGGAGTCCCGAAGGTCGAGCCACCACCGTGCAGTACTGGTCTCGTGCTGTCTGAGTGTGAACCGTTGCGAGAAGACCCATCGGGGGATACGCCGAGACGAAGATAGCCTCTTGCAGGGACGCGATGCCCTGCGGCCGTTCTTGTTGCGAAGCTCCAGATAACTCTCGTACATCTGGACAGCGGTCTGTCTGCATTCAATCAGCTCATTTGCTGACACTCTAGGAAATTGTTCTTTCATGTTATGGGGAACGGTCAGCCTCTGCTCGTACCCCTCTTTGACCTTAACGGCTGTCATGGTGAGCTTGTCCAGCTCACCGGCATGGATCCTCGTGCTCTTCTTCCCTTTCAACAACTCGTCTTCGTGTTCCTCGATAACACCGAGGAAGGCATGGATGGCCCGTGTGTCACGACCAACAATCTGCCTCAGTCGCTGTTTGGTGCGGCCTGTCATCTCCCCGTACTTGATTGGTACCTTGACACTGATTGTTGTCCCCTGAGACCGACCCATCGTCATCGCCTTATGATATTTAAGTTTCTAACCTGTTTGTAGGTAATTGAGTTCACTCCCCTGTTTGTTCTATGAGAGGTTATTGAACTCATACTTCTATGTATCATTATGATATTTAAGTTTATTAAGCACATTCAAAATAAAGCATTATGAAGGCTCTCTATCCAAAAAGAAGAGATATGAAGCCTTATTATAAATTCAATTAAGGCTAGAAATACATATAAAGGATGAGTGTTTCCGTTGGTGTAAATAACCAAAAAAGATGAACAGAGGGCATATCAGTGCTGTTTTCGGTAGAGTTTGTAGATACCGTGGTATTCCTTTGGTGGGAAAAGTACCTTGCCACCCGCTCATCATGCTGAAAAAATCTGGGCTTGCCCCTTGTTGAGACGACGAGGAGAGAACCCTTGAGGCCCACTATCGATTTCTGGACCGTGCTTTCGCGTGATATAACTGCTAGGAGTACTGTCACGTCAGGAAATTGTGTATTTCCGCCCGCTACCTTCTGTACAGGTGTACATAGCAAGTCTTCCTGCAACCATACCTACCGTACGGGTGTACATAGTGCTGTTATGAGGGGTGGCAGATGATCAGAAAGCGGACCGTCTTTCCATCAGCAGCCGAAGTGAACTCCGGAGAGGTTACTGACCCCAATGAGATCTATGTCAAATCCGTACTTTCCAAAGGCAAGGAAGATAGGACGGGGATACTCATCGAGTCTGTATGGGGCGTGGAATACGAAACGAAAACCGTCCGTTTCGTCCGCGGGAACCTGATCACCCGGTTTACAAAACTCCCAATCACCTCATCCGATGTTCCAGACAGGCACCTCCGATCAGCAAGCAAAGTAGCCCGAGCGATATTCGACTTGGAGCGGTTCAATGGGCTGGTACTCACTGAAGACCCTGATTTGAGCACAGTGTATAGGGCGGAACGGGACTCACACTCAGAGGTCTTTACAAGCAAACAGGACGCACGTATCTGGTGCTCACTCATCGACGCCGATGACACGCGGATTGTCCCCGTCCAGCCGAGTGAAGCACCATTGGCAAAGGCTCGAAAGAATAGCGAAGATGTCCAGAATATAGTCCTCCGGCTCCTCTACCAGGCCCTCGCCGGGTTGGAAGCCCTAGACACGCTGCATTCGATGCGGCGACGCGGTACTGGGTCAGCCGAGCTGGAGGCGATATGGGAGAGGGTTTTCAACAAAAGACAGTTCCCTGACAAGCTTGCCGAGGTATTGCATCAGGGACAGCAATGAGAAACAAGGCGGTAGCGGCTGAAATGAATGGCGGATACCCAAAAAATCCCAGCAAGGTGTTTAGTAAGGCTATCTACACCGGCCTGTCCACCCTCGTCCAGCTTGCCCGCAAGCGAACCACCAAGCAGCCGAAAGTCCAGCGACTGGTGGCAGGCATCGAGGTGATGTGGCAGGAAGCCCGAGACGAACTGGAAGCGCTGAAAGATATACGTCCCCACGACTTTTCGCCAGTCCAGTCACGGGAGCCCAACATGCGGAAGAGCTTCCTTGGTGTGCTCTGGTGGACGACTTGGCCGTACGGGAACAAGGAGTTCAAGCGGGTGTACAGCTGGCAGGAGGGCACCATCGGTCCGCTCAACGAGCTCCTGAACTTCGCCGGGGCAGAGCTCCGTCTCTTGGCTATCACCCGCTATCCCTTCCCTGAGCCCAACTATTACCAGATTTGGAAAACTCCAGATGAGCGGCGCATCGTTGTGGACACAAAGGTCGCCAAGAAGGTCCGGGTGGAGAACTACGAATCAGGATACGTGAAGGCGGGATACCCGGCAACGTCCAGTTCTCCCCGGGTTCTGCTCCGGCACCCGAGCCTGCCGAGCCTCGACTTTGTTGACATGATCCGTGCACACGTGGTCGAGCTCATCCGACAGTGCTTCATCCACAACGTCCCGAAGAAAGACGCCCAGCGGTATATCCGGCTCCTCATCTACAGGCTCAGGCCGTTCTTGGATTGGGTCTACACGGACGGGGATTATGGCCGCAAGCATTTCCATCCCGGGGCGACTCAGGAACTTATGAAGATCGTCAGGGAAATCCGCGCTATCTATTCCCGGACCACGGGGAAGATCACTCGCCTGACCCACCAGCTCGACAAGGAGGACGGGGTTGAAAGTGCTGAGAAGTGTAGGGCTCCAACCGTGGCCGAGATAGTACGGCAGCTCAAGGCTGCTTTTGAACGCGACCCTTCTGACCAAACCAAACACATCATCTGTAGTATCTTGAAACGCATCAAGCTGAGTGACCTGAAGCACGACGAGCTGAGGGCATTCGTTGACCAGATAGTACAACAGAAAGAAGAAGGAAAACGGGACAACAAGGAAACGAAGGACAGGGAGAACGCCCTGACAGACCGCGACGCAGAGCATTTCGTGGAGAAAATCGAGACGCTGTCGAGCCGGCAGGGCAACTACTGGCACAAATTCTTGTTCAGTGACATGTATCACCCATACTCACTCAAGGCGGCTGTCTTCTATGGTGACAAGGGCTTGGATACACCTGATGACACGCTGATAGCAGCAGAGGTCCCCGTAAGCGGCACAAAAGGAACGGGCAAGGCAGATATCGTGGTGTTTGTCCGGCGGGATGTAGGTGACCGTGCGGTATGGACCCCTGTGATGCTCCTTGATATCAAGACGAAGACAGGGATAGACTGGGAACTTCTAGGTGTGCGACCTAGGTCGAAAAAGGACGCGAGAGTTCCGCATTTCTATCTCAGCAAGCGCTCCCTGAGCCAAGAGGAATGGGAGCATATCGTAGCCACCGCCCCTTCGAAAAGGAGTCGTGGACAGCTTGATGCATATGGGACGAACCTCCTGCAGGAGTACAAGAGTATCATTGCAGACCCCGAAACCCCAGAGAAGCTGTATCGGGGTGTGGTTCTCGTCGATGCAAATGAGGACAGGTTCACCGTTTTTGACGCATTGCCTGGGTTGATTCGGCAAGTCCTTGACAGAATCAGTTCTGCTTCCGGTTCATCCAACACTCCTATCGCATATACGATCACAACATCCGAAGATCCAGAACAAGGGACGAGCCCACATATTGCACTCGTCCTGGAGGACACAACAGGGCCCTACTCTCTCATGGAAAAGACCATGCCGCTTATGGAACTCGAAGGAGCTGACCCCTTCGCATCACGAGAGAAAGACGATACCCTGTTCACCCTCTACCTATCCGTAGCGTCATCTATCTCGGCGGGACCATCAGCAGCATGGGTTTCAAGGAACTGGCACTTGCTGAATCATCTCCGTGAGCAGTTCGAGCACACTGGGAACACTCCTGACATTGTGTGGGTGGACCTGCTCGGTGATCTCCCAACGCAGGAACTTGCGATAACACGGCTGAGGCTTGACATGCAGCGGTTATCTCCAGCATGGAAGGAGCATATCCAGAGGCTCAGAGGATTCCTGAAAAACATCCGTATAGTCAATCTAAAGGACAAAATGATTGACGCCGTCTTCGGTACAGCCCAAGATACCATCCATAACTTGGAAGTAACACTACGGGAAGAGCTGTCCACAAAGGAAACAAAAATTGTGGTCATCGATGGCTGGGCAGACCTCCGGGATATGAGCCCTCAGCGGTGTGCCAATACGCTGAAGGCCCTTGAGCATGCACTGGTCGAATGTTTGAAAGGGGCAGCTGACGAGGTGGTCTGGCTTGATAGACCAGTTCCGTTGCCAAAGACATCAGCGACGTATCAGAAACGGAAGATGAATCCCCTACCTCACAACTCCCCGCGGCACCGCCTGCTGGACGAGATCATCTGGAACCTGCCGACCCCGCCCAAAGTGCTGGGCTGGAAAACTCCACTGCGGGAAGATGTCCGAGTGATAGTCCAGGACACACCGACCAGTGCCCCTCCCTGGAAGGCCAGTATCTTCGTACCACACCTCACAGCCTGGGCAGAACGTTTCCGGGGATACTCGCGAAAGGACAGGACGGTGAGCTTTGAGGAGGTACGAGAAGCCCAGCTCCGACCCATGTACGGCCGAGGTGTGATGCTCAGCTCGGTGTCCTGCAATGTCTCGTCACTCCCGCCGTACACCACTGAGGATGTCTGTGCCGACGCTACCTTGCTGGCACCGAGCCTTACTCGACGGGATGAGGACATGGATGAAGTGGAGTATCCAGAGACAGACTGGTTTCAAGTCCGGAGAATGGAAGCAAAGGACCCAGAAGGATACGACAGTGACGGACGCGAACTGCTCAGGCACGTGACGTTCAGAGTCCTTGGCAACGCAGAGCCAGTGGACAAAGATGAAAGGAAGGAAGGCGACCCAGGGCCTCTCTACACCTCACCTGATACCATCACCAGAGGCTGGAGACGATGGAAGCCCAGTGTTGAAGAACAACAGGAGAAGGAGTGGGACGACAGCACACGGGGAGTATTGAGGCCTCCTCCGGTCGCTCCTACCCGGCCGGAGTACATCGATACGTTCGAGACGCGGAGACGGGAGGTCATTCGCCTACGCAATACTGCACGATTTCTTAGACGAATCACCCCTAGACATGAGGCCAGAGAATGGAAGAAGCTACTGGAGGAGCTTGCAGAGATTGCAGAAAGGGCTTTCACGCCAAGGGGAAGGATGTGGCCTCCAATCAAAATACTACGAAAAATCAAGCAAAAGTTACAAACGAACTTCAAATCGAGTTCCATGTGGAAGATCCTGCGAGGAGTACGGGAAGATGTCCTTATCGATTCATACGTGCATATCAGTAATACCCTTGCTGAAGTCAAGAAACATAACCCGGACGTCCTATCCCTCTATGGCAACCATTTCGTCTTGCTATTGCTTGCACTTGAAAGGAAGTGGTTGAGGCAGAACCAAGGACCTGTGCTCACCATCCTTTGGCGGGTGTTATGGCGCTGGCAACTTGTGCAGATGGGGTTTGCCACGAAGAAGCAGGAGCTTATCGACACGAAATACGATGTCCATGCCATCTGGTCGAACCTAGTCTGGAGGGCAAAGGTCCTTGCAGAAACAGTCCGCTTCACCCGGCCAACGGATATGGTTAGGCGTGCGGTAATGGTCTCAGATGAGCAGGAGAGCGATTTCTGGATGTTCATCGAGGACGCACCGGGGAGCGACAGGTTTGAGGTAGCATATGTCCCCCTAGCGCGTGGCGAGAACTTCTGGGGCTGGCACCCAGCTGAAACAGACCTGAAAGTGTTGGCAGATAAGGCAGAACGGACAGGAACAACGAACGAGACATACCACGTTATCACGAGAGCAGGGGGAAAAGACGTCCTGTGGAACTGGTACGTTAATCCCGCGAGTGGCGAATACTGGGATCCCAGTTGCATTATCGAGTATGGGCCGTCCCCGCCCGATAGGCCTTTTCCGATACGGTGGGTGAAGAAATCCAGAGTGCCAAACGAGCTCCGCCCCCTCACTCCCCTGCCGTTTGACCAGGAAAGCCAGAGGGTCGAATACGAACGAATCAGGGGACACCTCAAAGAAATCGGGGTCTGTGGTGAACGGGTGAGGGAGGTGGAATGCCGGGTATCACTGGATACGCGCGAAAGAGCATATGAGATACAGTTCATCGATTCGAACAGCGGAGAGACGGTGACAGTCTACAAGGCCAAGCGGACAGCCGAAGCACTCCAGGTGCTGAGGGGCCCGCTGTCAGGGCAACCGCCCTTCGAGACCGAAGAAGGTGAGGTTTTGATATGGGACGCGCGCCAGGACGTGGAGTATACAGATGTCGAGACAGAGGGCCGGGTGTTCAGTCTCAGTATGCTCAGGCCCGTTGTACACAGGAACAAAGTGGTGACCGGGACCATTGTCATCCCGAGGACGGCAGACGAGCTCCTGGAGAGCTCTGCAGGGGAAGAGGTGAAACTCGTTTTTACTCCTGAACGGGCGTTGGACCATTATCCGGAATATAGCACTCGCTGGAGAGTATGGTTTCTTGAAGACAAATATGGAGAAACACTGCTGGGACTGGACGATACGCGGCTGAGCATCTACGATGTCGGCCACCTGATTGAGAGCAGGCAGCTCTATGATAGTGACACCAAGCAGTTGCATCCCATGTATGTCATCTTGAACAGGGTCAAGGACTTCGCTACTCAGGCTGATCTTGCGGATTTTCCATTGTTTGCAGATAAGATCAAAGAGAGCAAGAAGAGGAAAGAAATGAAGCAGACCCACAGCAGATGACCGCGTGGTGGCTGCAAAAGCCGTAGATTTGTGAAGCTCATTACACAACCTACAATCCCAACGTACGTATCCGGACTCCTGCCATGCGTGAAGGATATCGATTTGATGCATGCAGGATGGTCTATCTCCCACACGAGGTAACAGGAAATCTTACAGAAATCTTACACTTCTATACGCCCATTTATTTAGGATTCTGTAAGATTTCCATCTCTCGGGAATTGTGGGCATCCAATTACGCTCCTCCAAGACAACGAATCAGAGTCGTTCATTATTTAAAAGAATTCTCCTTTTCTCAGAGTTGTATACAGTTTTCTAGTAAATCGCAACAATCCCCTTGATGGGTTTGATAAGCTATCACGTTAGGTCTACTTTATTCTCGATAACTGATTGTAGGTGATTGCTTACATCGCAACTCCCTTTTATTCAAAAAATAATACTTATCCAGGAAGAGGTAGATTCCAATGGCCCGAAGAAACGCTCTCCTCATAGTGGTTACAACGCTGTTGATTCTCATAGCCGTTTCACCATCAGAAACAACTGCTGCACGCACAGGGCCAAACCGTACAATAGCTCCAAGCGCCCAGGTTTTCACGATAGACGAGTTCACCTACAGGGTTTCCTTCAGGCTATCAGACGGAGTTGAAGTCCTCCTTCTGCGCGGATCGTTCGAGCTCCTGTATTACTATCAGCACCATCACCCCACCGTCAGCAAACACCACATCTCAGCAGTGTTTGGGTTTTACTATGCGAAATCAGCCCTTGGAAGAACACTGATCCGCTCAGCAGAAGTGGATAGAGTCGCGTTTTACCCGATGTGGTCGAGCTTTAGTGGACACACCTATGACTGGGTTGATACCGGCCCAGCATTACAACTGAATGATACACTTGTGGACGGGCAGATGATTGGAACACGGCCAATGATTACCAACAAGCCCTTGAGCCGCTATCTCCCTAGTTTTGGGGGAATCTTCGTCTTTGAGGGGCTGACTATCAAGCTACGGGATGGTACATCCATACGGGTTGGTGAAGACCCAATCCGAATCGCATTGGAAAAGGAAAGCAGCAAGATGGATCCCAGAGGCTCCATTGAAGCTATGAATGCAAACCTGAGCTATGAATCGAGTGTCCGGTTGATGACACTCACAATCCCATCTGGAGGTGTATCGGGTATCATCACAGCCGATATGCTCACCGCGGTTTCACTTGCTGGAATCGGTATCGTAGCGGCGACTGTGTTCATTCTCCAACGCACCAACCGTATACATGTTTCTCTGGACCGAATACGAAGTATGCTGCAGCAAAGGCAAGAAGAAGGTGAACCTGAGTCGTAGAGCGTTGTCTTTACGATAAGGTTTAAAACCGTACATCTTCACATCTGAAAATAGGCCGGTCACAGCCGTTGGATCCCACCGGAACCCATTCCGAACTCCGCAGTTAAGTCCAACGACGTTGCGGGACATGTGCGCGCTAGCGCGCGTGACAGGCCCGCAAACTGGCCATTCTCTATATTGATGATTTCTTTTCCACGAAAGGAGAGAGCAGACCTATTACATTTTCACGGGCAACTAAACGTTTTAATGGCAACAACAATCTTCTCCTTTCATGCTCTTACAACTATTCGGCGCCGATGCAGGAGAATTCAGCTGGATTATCCAGTTAGTGTTCTTTGTCTTCATCATGGTGCTCAGCCTGTATGGCCAACGGATACAGATGTGGCAGTGGCTGAAGCAGATAGAAGCAGGTTTGATTGAACTGAAACAGATGGCAATTAAATCAAGGCAGACCGCCATTGATACGTTTAAGAAGTACGGTAGAGAAGAGGAAGTAGTGGCGGAAGAAGTAGACCGATGGTTGGACTATTTCACCATCCGGCCTGTAGATCTTGATCCCGCGGGAGTTCTTGAACGGCTTGAACATATCCTTGAGGAGAGGAAAGACCGCTTTGAAGAATTCACCGAGGAGTTGGCACCAGAAGCACCAGACGAAGTGAGGAGCAATCTGGAGAACACACTCGAAGTGACTCAGGTACTGTCTCTGATTTTCCGCGTTGTGAGACATTACTATCTCTTGGGCAAAAAACACGGCAGTCAGATTATGATCATGCAGATACAGATGCAGCTGCCCGAATTACTCCGACTCGCCAAAGCATACTTCGATGCGATGGGAGCTTTCTCGGAAGGGAAGCCGATAGGCGACGGTATAGGTCCCTTGGCAGTAACCAAGTTTGCGCGAGAACAGGGTATAGATAGCGAGAGTTATGTTTCTGAAATCACCAGGGGCGTTGGCTATTACCCTGTGGAATACGAGGGGCGAACAATCTACGCACTTCGTGCAACCGGCCCGGGTGGCACAGTAGGAAAGCCGGGCTTCGCAGTAAAGAAGTTGGTAGATGAGAACCCAGGCAAAATTCGAAGGATAATAACCGTTGATGCGGCACTCAAACTCGAAGGAGAAGAACTTGGCAGAGTTTCTGAAGGTACAGGAGCGGCCATTGGAGATCCTGGACCCGAGAAACACGCCATAGAGGAAGTTGCAACGAAGAACGGTATTGGCCTTGAAGCAGTTGTGATAAAGGAAAATGAAACTGCAGCCGTTGGTGTGATGGATAAGAAAATCCTCGATGCCGTACCTGAGGTAATAGAACGGATTAAGGATGCAATCCATAAGCGAACGAAAACTGGAGACCATATCATTCTCGCGGGTATAGGCAATACTATCGGCATAGGACTGTGATTCAAAATGAGCAAGTTACTGAAGGCAATTGGAATCGTATTTGCTGCGGCTGGAGCTATAGTAGTCTTCTATGGCATGACGTTTGGAGAAGATCTCTGGTCATATGTTCTGTTCTTTCTCGGCTTAGTGGGTATGTCGATAGGATTCAGTCTTTTGACAGCAGGAAGAGGTGGCGAAGAGATGGAACCGCCGCCGCCAACCGTTACCGAGATTCGATGTTCATCTCCAGACTGTGACTTCAAAGAAATCCGTGATTTCGAAGAAGGAGATTATGTTCTGAAAGTACTGGATAAGGGATGCCCCAAATGCGAGGGGAAAATGGTGATTGAGGGGGTCTACGTCGTGCGTGAGGAAGAAGAGGCGGAAAAAGGGCGCTTCTCAGTCCCCCAAGGTCAAGGTGAGGGTCCGCCCCCGTCCAACAAACACGGTATGTTCTGACTGGCTTACAGGTCGGTTCCCCTTCTCAACCAGAACGGGATAGGCTTTGATTGCATTTGAATCCAAAAGCTTCGTAAATTCTTTCTCAACATTCAGGCCTCCATCCCGTGTTCCAACCCATCTGGCTGCAAACGGAAGAGGGCCATACGTCTTCAGCAAGTGGTCTCTCAGTTTCTGGGTCACGTCATCAAGCGAGGCTTCGGTTCGCGTATTTGAGAAGATGTAGGTATATTTTGTATCCGCTACTTTTCCAGTACCGGTTGTGGCGAAAGGTTCAATCGCATATATGTCGCCCACCTCTATTTTGTCAGTGAATCGCTGTTTCACATTCGGAACCTGTTTACCAGCATGGAGTCGAAACCGTTTCATCTGGTGACCGCTGAGATTACGAATAGGTCTCAAGCCATAGGCACGGATTACTTCCTCTATTTTCGATCCCACTTCACCCAACGATACACCGGGTCGCATGAGACTGATAGCTTCTTGTAACGCATCATCCGTTGCAGCAATGAAGCCTTCCAATTCCCCATCCATATCTACCGTACGAGCCGTATCCGCTATGTAGCCATCCACATGAACTCCAATATCGAGCTTCACCAAGCCGCTATCAGGGATTGTGGAATCGTCATTTCGGGGAGAGGTGTAATGGGCGGCAATATGATCAATAGACACATTGCAGGGAAATGCTGGTTTCGCCCCCATTTCAGTGATTCTGGATTCAGCATACTCACATACTTCCAGAATATTCATACCAGGTTCTAATTTGTCCGCAGTATCATCCCGTACTTTTGCCGCGATTTTGCCGGCTTTCCGCTGAGCTGCTTTCGGTTCTTCAACCATGTATTTATCCTCCTAGAGCATTGTGGTGACAATAGCTCCGTCTTCTGCGACGAATACTGTATGTTCTTTCTGGGAGACCATGCCATCCTTCCCATCCAACAGTACCGGGTAGCCAAGTATCACCCTTTTACGTAGCAGAGTTTTGAGTTGGTGCGTCATATCCAAGTTCGTATCATATATCCACCGCGAAGCCCAAGGTAAGGATCCGAATAGACGTCGCGCTTTATCGCGGAGTCGTTTAGTTTCTCCTTCCAGATGTGTTCCACATGATAAGTTATTCCTGAAAATATACATCCTCCGGTCACTAGTAATGGAACCGTCTCCATCTGTGGCAAAGGGCTCGATTGCAAAGGTATCGCCAGCCCTCATTGTGCTCCCCATTTTTGAGCCAACATTTGGTACATTGCGACCAGCATGTAGCGTCCATGGTTTGAGTTCATGGCCTGACAGCTGGTACACTGGTTGTAAATCGTGATTTCGAATTGCTTCCTCAATGGCGGCGCCAACTTGACCGGTCTTGATGCCGGGGCTGACTACCTCGATTGCGGCTTGAAGGGCATCCTCCACTGCGGCAATGTAGTGTCCAAAAGAACCGTCTAAATCAATCGTACTAGCCGTATCAGATATGTGACCGTTAACATGGGCACCGAGATCAATCTTGATCAGTCCTTTTTCCGGGATTTTCCGTGTATCTCCGTAGGGACTGGAGTAATGGGCTGCCTCACTGTTTATGGAAACGTTGCAGGGGAAAGCAGGATATGCACCTGTTTCGCGTATTTTTTGCTCCGCAAATTCACATATATCAATGACGCTTCTCCCCGGCGTCACGAGAGTTACGGTTTCATCAAGGACCCTTGCTGCGATTCGTCCTGCTTCTAGTGAGTCCGGGTGCGGTTTAGGTGCCATCTCAATCTCAACAGAGAAGTTCTCCTATCTTCTATCTTTAAGCTGTTCTATGACGCAGCGATAAGAGACATCATAACGAAACATAGAAGTTTGGGGGAGGGTAATGAAGACTAGAAGACAGGAGATAAGGAATATCATGAAATTAACGTATCTTGGACATGCAGGATTCAAAGTCGAATCGGACGACAAGATTATCTATCTAGACCCATGGCTTGGCGGACCAGCATCACCTATGGATGTTAATGATGTAGATGATGCAGATATCGTCTTGGTGACGCATGATCATCAAGATCATGGTTATGCAGAAGCAAGAAAAATCTGTGAAGAAACAGGCGCCTATTTCGTTGCAATTAACGAACTGGCCATTGATGCCAAGAAAAAGGGGTTAGAGAAGGTTCACACTCTCAACATTGGTGGTAGTATAGATATAGATGGTGTGCGCGTGACTCTTGTACAGGCGTTCCATTCATGTGGCAAAGGAGCACCAACTGGTTTCGTTGTCAAGATGCCGAGCTTCTCGTTCTACCATGCGGGTGATACCGGGGTATTTTCAAGTATGAAACTGTTCCGCGAATTGTACTCACCAGATTTGGCTATGCTCCCGATTGGATCATATTACACGATGGATGAAAAGCAAGCAGCCTTGGCTACTGAGCTGGTGAGGCCGAAGATAGCAGTACCGATGCACTATGATACATTCCCACCAATAAAGGCAGACCCGGACAAATTCAAGAAATTGGTAAAAGACAGGACTCCAGATACCGATGTTGAAGTCATCGAACCTGGTGAGAGCAAGGAATTTGTATTCTAAAGGGTGTTACATAATCAGATGAAACAATAATCCGGTTGATACTGTAGCCCAATGCACTAACGCCCAGCATCCTCGCATCAGAGGTTGCCTCTGGCTTCGCTGGGATGTCTCATGTTGGGCATCGTACGTATCAACCGGCCGCTGATGTATGATGCCGGGGTGACTCATGGTTCATCCTAGGGTGTTCACCCATATCACCAGAGTCCGTTACGGCTCACTTGTATCTCAAGCGGATACGCTCAGCCTGTCCCCACCTTTTATGCGCAATCACATCATCGAAAATCTCAGTGTGCCCTCGAAAGGGGGTTATATCATCTGAGCTGGTTATGTTAGCGTTTGAACAGTTATTAGCTTTCGCAAACAAGAGAACAGTTTTCAGCCTTCAAAAAGCCACGCTGACTGTTTTTTGAAATCAAAATGTGACTATAGCGACATCTTCAAATATGCACATGGATTCTTGGCCATGTAAGGCCTAATAGCATAATACAGCTAAGCTTTACCATTATCATATCATCACATCACAAGTGTCATGGCGACCTCAATCGGATAGTACAGAATCAGTATATGCCTGACCAATCATACGAGACTTACAATTCATAGGTTCATTCGTTCATCACCCAAACAGCATGAACACACACAGTAAACCGGATTCCAACGAAGAATCAGGTAGATGTTCATGAGATAGGTGAAACGGTATAATTCGCCGTTATGATTAGTTGCGCATAATAGGTACTGGCTATTCCGTTGGGGCATGTGACAAGTTTACAAAGAAAAGGAGTTACGTATATTGGGAGCAGGCGACTTTGATAATTCAACTGCCAAGTACGTTATTAGAGCGAAGATTGAGATAGACGGCGTTGTTGACAAGCCAGATGTCGTTGGTGCAATATTCGGTCAAACAGAAGGATTACTGGGCGAAGACTTGGATCTCAGGGAACTTCAACGAAGCGGACGTATTGGTAGAATTCAGATTGGAATCAAATCAGAGAAAGGAAAAAGCAAAGGAGAAATCGTAATACCCGTCTCGATGGATAGAACTGCAACTGCTATCCTTGCTGCGTCAATGGAAACAGTTGATCGGGTTGGTCCATGTTCAGCTGAGGTGACTCTGCAGAAAGTAGAAGATATCCGCGGAGCTAAGCGCAGAAGAGTGGTCAGCAGAGCAATTAGTATCTTAAAAGGATGGGAAGAAGAAATCGCTCCAGGCGCTGATGAGATAACGGATGCGGTGACGAAGGCAAAGAAGAGGGGTATCACCAAGTACGGTGAAGATAAACTCCCCGCAGGCCCCAGTATGCCCGATAGCGACGAAGTAATCATAGTCGAGGGGCGGGCCGATGTCATTAATCTGATGAAGAGTGGTGTAACGAATACAATCTCAGCAGAAGGAACGAATATCCCCGAGTCGATTTCGGAGCTTTCTAAGAAAAAGGGAAAAGAGATCACAGCCTTTTTGGATGGTGACCGAGGTGGTGACCTGATACTTCGAGAACTCATGCAGGTTGCGGACATTGATTATATTGCACGAGCACCAAAGGGCAAGGAAGTTGAGGATTTGGATCGGAAAGCGGTATCTAGAGCTCTTAAGAGGAAAATACCCGCTAAACAGGCCCTAAGCTTGCTAGAGAAAGACAAGAAGAAAGAAGAAGAAGAAGAAGAAGAAGAAGAAGAGAAGAAAGAGATTAGCAGGAAGAAAAGGACACCCAGCAAAAAGAAAGAGAAGAAACCTTCGCGCAAGAAGAAAGAAGAACGAAAACCACGTAAGAAACGACCCCCAGAACGTAAGAAGGAGCGTGTAAACAAGGTTTATGTCAAGAAGGCGAAGGAACTGAAAGAGAGCTTCAAAGCTGCAGTCTTTGACAGGAATGACGATCTCGTCAAGGAGTGCAAAGCTGCTGAACTAACGGATGTATTGAATTCGCTAGATGAAGCTAAAGCCATTGTTCTTGATGGTGTTGTAACACAGCGCCTTGTTGATACTGCGAAGGCGAAAGGTGTCAAAATCATTATTGCTGCGGCAACAGCTGAAATAGAGAGTAAACCTCGAGCCATGAAGCTAATTATGTTCGAGAAACTTAATCTATAACTGATGTTTCGAATAGCAATTAAGCGGGGAATCCCACCCCGCTCCGCTACTGGAACCTTTATTTGAACAACTAAAAGCCCAAGTCTTGTATCAAGGGAAATCTCCTATCTGCATTTGGGAACCACAGTGGTAACCAATCAGATAGAACCCGAGAAATACAGAGAGCTGGTTACAATGGCAAAAACATTCACTGCAAAACTACATAAAACGGACAAAGAAAAGGTTCACAATATCACGCTTGGAGGAGATAAGACGACTGATGTCTGTCCACCCCCAGATATGGACAAGCATGATGGTGCTACCAGTCCTCATCATTTGTTCTTGTCTTCAATTGGCGGATGTGTGAATTTGGTGTTTGATATAGCACTACAAAAGGGGCACATAGAATTCAGTAACATAACATCTGAGATTTCGGGTGAGTATGTCACAGATGAGGACACTCAGAGAAGTGCTTTCGAGTCCATCAGTATTGACACCACCGTGACAGTACCAAAAGACGCTAATGAGACGCGAATCAAGAAGCTCTTCGATATGGCAAAGGATAATTGCCCGATCGGAAATTGTCTGATTGGCTCTTGTGTTAAACTGGTTACGAACCTCAACATCGAATACGAATAGACATTGGTGTAAGCTTAGAATGTGCTACTGAAGGGTTCTCCCCCTTCTCTTTTTTTCTTTATAATCTGTTTTCAATTATCAGACGAGTGCTGCGTACATAATACACAGTATTATCTCAGTTAATCATCTGGGTAGCACATGCAAGAGGTTACCAGATTTGACAGATATTCTGGAGACGCTGGAAACGACTGAAGAGGTAAATGTACCAAGAGACCCTTTTGAAAGGATTGTCGGCCAGCAGCATGCAGTCAAACTGGTACGTTCTGCAGTTCAGCAGAGAAGACATGTCCTGCTTTGTGGTCCTCCAGGTATCGGGAAGTCAATGATTGCAAAGGCTGCGTACTCGATTCTACCGCGACCAAAGGAAGAGATACGTGTTAAACAGAATGAAAGTGAGAAAAACAGACCGATAGCATATACCGCCAAAGTTCATTCAGATGAAAAGAAAAGAAATCAGCAGAATCGCAATAGAATTTTCACCTATTTGAGACCGGAGGATCTCCCCTTTGAAGTTGCAGTGAAAATGGGGTATCGTTGTCCGAAGTGCGGATGTTTTGGGTCCCCCGAGCAGCATGTGTGTATGGATTGTGGCTCTGCGAAAAGGACAAATCTCAATCAAGATGATGCCTACTCTGGTCTCTTCAGAATGTTTCAGGTGATGAAAGAGCCAGCTCGTGAGACTGTAGAGCACCAAGAAGAAATAGGAGACGAAGTACGCGAGATTATCTATCAGAATGAGAAGAACGGCATGATCAAAGCCATACAAGAAGAAGCAACTCAGAATAGAAGGAAGACGAGTGCTGAAGCAGGTAATTCTGAAAGAGTTCTAGTATCGCGGAACTCTAAGCGATTCATCCGAGTTAGTGGAGCAAGCCCTGTAGAGCTATTAGGAGATATTGAGCATAGTCCATACGGGTCAGGCCCACAGGCTCAACCAGCACATATGCGGGTCGTACCAGGAGCAATTCACGAAGCCCATGAAGGAATTCTTTTTGTTGATGAAATTGCATCATTGGGCCAATATCAAAAGCACCTGTTGACTGCTATGCAAGATCGCAAGTATCCAATTTCGGGACATAATCCGCAAAGCTCTGGAGCAGCAGTACGGGTAGATGATGTGCCATGCAATTTCATCTTGTTCGCAGCGTGTAATCTAGAGGATTTAGCTCATATTCTCCCACCGCTTCGTTCCCGCATACGAGGATATGGATATGAAATAAAGCTCGCATCATGGATGGAAAAAAATCAGGAAACGATTTCAGGAACCGTTAGATTTGTGGCTCAGACAATACAAGAAGATGGGCGTATTCCACATTTTACCAATGATGCTCTTAGAGAAGTAATTTCCATATCTCAAGAGATTGCTGATGAGATGGATGGAAGAAGAAATGCACTCACACTAAGACTGCGAGAACTTGGAGGGGTGGTCAGAGTTGCAGGGGATCTTGCTGTACAGGAGGGCACCCCATATGTATCAGCAGATCACGTGAAATCAGCAAAGCCAATATCTATGAACCTTCTGGGGCAGGCGGGAAGCTACAGAGATTCTAGACATGCAATCAAAAACAGTTCGGAAAGCAGAGACTATTTCTTCTGATAGCTTCGTAGAGAATATGTTGGTGTCATAGACCTTGAAAGTGCTTAAGAAAATCTTGAAAGACGGCAAAATTGTCGTCAAGTTAGATACGCTTGATGATTTATGGCACCTGTATAATATAGTGGACGAGGGAGATTACGTAATAGCCCGCACCAGCAGAAAAGTCAAGATTGGAAACGAGGACGCCAGAAAACAAGACAGTGTTCGCAAGTACATGACCTTGAAACTCAAAGTGGAAGACGTTGCATTTCACAATTTCACTAACAGAGTGCGAATCAAAGGAACAATAGTCGAAGGACCGGAAGACTGGGTAAGTACAGGCTCATATCATACTTTCAATATCGAGCCGGATGATAAGCTCACAATAATAAAGGAACATTGGCCGAGATATTCGCTGAAAAGATTGAAAGAAGCAGAGCAAGCACATAAGCGACCGGTTTGTCTTGTTGTTACCATTGAGGATGGAGTGGCGGAGCTTATTCTTGTGGCAGATTATGGAATCAGGGAGGCTGTATCGGTTCGGCAAAGCATTTCGCGGAAGCACGGAAGCCAGAAATCCCATGACGCAACCATGCGCGAGTTCTTCGGCAGTGTAATCCTGGCGGTACGATCACAGCTTGAGCAGAATGAAATCGCACTAGTCGTCATTGCAGGTCCGGGCTTTGTGAAAGATCACTTCAAGGACTACTTGTTGGATGAGGGAATTAGCGACCTTCCCCCGGTCATTGTTCAAGGTACTGGAACTACAGGTGTTCCTGCTGCAAAAGAAATCCTGTACCACGGTGTAATCTCAGAAGCCATAGAAGGACTCAAAATTGAAGAAGAAACCAAACTCGTTGAAGAAGTACTCAAACACTTAGCCAAAGAAGATGGGCTTGCGACTTACGGCGATGATGAAGTTGAAAGAGCAGTGCAGTATGGAGCAGTAGAAGAGCTTCTCATAACTGACAAGAAACTGAGAGATGCTGATGAAGAAAGCAGGCGTTGGATGGACAAATTAATCCGAGACACTGAGAATGCCCGCGGCTCCTTCCACGTTGTATCAACAGACCATCCAGCTGGTGACCAACTACAGAACTTAGGAGGGTTGGCCGCAATTCTACGTTTTTCGATAGGGCAGAGTACAGCACAGAGTTAAAGCGGTATGAACTGAGTCTGAAG
Source organism: Candidatus Lokiarchaeota archaeon (assembly GCA_014730275.1). Taxonomy (NCBI): domain Archaea; kingdom Promethearchaeati; phylum Promethearchaeota; species Promethearchaeota archaeon. Next base: position 18,891 of record WJIL01000134.1, read on the forward strand.
CCTATCAAAAGAAGGGTACTCGTATACGATTCCTATTTCGAGATCTAGAGCTTCCTCAGCTAGTTCATCACTAAGCTCATCTGCTAATTCAACGATAATCCATGGCGCAATCTCAATTCTGTCACGGGCAATATCCAAATTGGATAAATCAGTAGGAACTTCGTAATTGTCTATCAAAATGTCCCAGAGAGATTGCAGTTGCTCAGATGAAAGGTGTGAACCGTGCTTCGCTCGGATGACACCAAGAATTAGAAGCGGTTCATTCTCAGCACGTTCCTCAAAAGGTCGAATTGTACGTCTAAGACGGCGCTCCAAGCGATTGCGCATCTGAATCGAATCCTTGAACCGGGCGGAGCAATAATGCAAAGTTATTCTATCTAAGTTAGTCGCTGCCCAAGATAGTACTTCTATGGCTGTTGATTCGCTTCCTTCAATACTAGCTGCATCGAGACTGGTCAAACGAAAACCTAGACTAACCAAATTGGAGAAGTTGCTCTCACTTGCTTCCAGTTCATTGATATTCAGGAAATGTACACCGCATTCTTCTGCCCGCTCTGCTATGCTGATCAGGGCCTCTTCGTCATTCGGAATTGCAGGAACTTCTATTCCTACCCGCCAATCCAGCTCAAGTGCCGAGTGTATGCCTGACCAATCGTCGTCTTGAGGGTGGAAACGAATTTCATCGAGCCCGGCCGAGTGCAGTTCGGTCAAATGCTCAAGTGTGAGATCCGATTTAGCTGTATACAGATGGATATGGAAGTCTGGTCCCATTTCCTCTCGCATCAGCTGAATGTACCTTGTTGTTCGATCAAATTTGCAAAGGGGGTCTCCCCCGCTTATACCTGCTCCCCTAGCACCTATTGCATCTATTTCATAGAGGATGTCGGATTCATTTCTGACAGGCATTTCGTCTGCAAAAATGACATCATGATTCTTCTTTTCAGCTGAAAGAGGACAATAGAAACAATGACTATCACAGAGGCCCGTGACAAAGAGTACCATCTTCGACCCTTCAGTACATCGCCGACATCCTTCAGGTAATTCCCCCACGAGAAGAGAATCGGCCTCTAATTCTCTAATTTTTCTTGGCAAAACATTTCTCTCCTTAGTCTAAACGATTTTCAATGGTGCGCCTGATAGCTGGATCCTTATCTCGTAGTTCCTTCAAAACTTCCTCAAAGCTTTCATCCCTGGCCAGCGCTCTAGTCAGGTATACTCCGGTACGACCAACATTGCTGCGACGGGTTAGCACTCTTACTCGTTCCTTTGCAATCTCCACACTGACTTCCAGCTTCTTTGCTACTTCATGTTCGTGGCCAATAACACCGCTTTCTCGGTGTCCGCTATCCGTGGGTTCAATGAGCAAGAGTCTCTTGTCTACTCCTGGTACCCGGACATCTTCATCCAGCTGGGCTGTATCAACCATCCCGCCCCACTTGTAGAAATGCCGTTCTCGTGATAGCATTTTGAAAAGAGGGAAGGTAACTACAGTATTCTTCCTCAAATAGATATGACCCTTCAGTACAGATGAGGGGGTAGCTTGGACTGCTTCTCTATGAGTTCCCTTTCCTATTGCCAATTCAACTTTGAAGCTGGATACAGGATACGGAATCACTATGTCGATGTCAGACGATGCAGATACGTCACCCCGAGCCACGGAACCATATACATACGATTCGATACCAGATGAGTGAAGATCGCTCATCACACCAAAGGCGCGTTCCCGTAGATTCTCCAGTTGATTCCATCGCGTGTCATCATACTTGACCAAGCGAGTTCTATGAAGCTCTTCTGGGCGCCTTGACATTATGTTCACATCGCTTCCTCGATTTTTTCGAGAATTCTGCATACTCGACAGACCTTCGATGAAGTTGGATTTCCGCAATGAGTACACGAATTGAACTGAAACGAGCTGGGTTCCAATCTCATAGCCTCAGCAATCTTCTCAGAGGATCCAAGTACTGCGAGGAGCGTTCCTGGGTGGCTATGTTCCATCTTGTTCAGAAACTGCCGAACATCATTTCGATACGCTTCATGTGCATATGGACACGGAGCATCATGATAAGGGAGTGAAAAATGGTGAGCATAAGCAACGACGTCCCGTTCAGATATCTTGGTAATGGGTTTCACACGTGGGATGAATCCCGCCATTGTATCATCTCGAGTGCGATTAACCCGTCCAATGCGATGGGCATCGCCCCGTAGTACATTCATGACCACGGTTTGGGCCTCATCGTCAAGATTATGCCCTGTTGCTATAACGTCACCATCAAGCTCTCGGGCAGCCTGGTTGATTGCCCTTCTTCTGAGAATGCCACAATATGAACACGCACCAAGCCCATTCTCCTCTCGATTTGCCACAATCTCATCAAGAGAATAGCCAAACAATTCCTTGAATGTGAGAACAGTAAGAGAAAGATTGAGTCCAGAAGTAAGTTCTCTTGCTGCCGTCAGTGCTTTGTCCCTATAACCTGTAATGCCTTCATCTATAGTAATTGGATACAGCTCGGTTTCAGGATATCCTTCTTCTATTCGTGCTAAAGTGTCAAGAAGGACTGCGCTATCTTTGCCTCCAGAAATCGCGACAATGATCCGATCGTCACGCTTGAACATGCTTCGTTGGTTGATAGTGTTCCTAATCCTGTCCAATGTAGTGTCTAAAAGGCAGCTCTTGCATAGCCGTTCCGCCGTATACCTGCGGAAATATACCGCCTCTTGATTACATCTGGAGCATTGCAGGAACATCTCGTTCAGCTTCAGAAACAACTTGTAAAGCTCGGTTAAAACTGCTTTTCTAGCTCAGCAAGCACGATGTCCATCGTGCGCCCCATTCACAGGTTAGACGGGGTATCAGAAGAGCGTTTTACCACTCATGAATGTCAGAATCATGCTTAAAATCACAATTGCAAGCGAGAATATTCTGAGCGGCCACATAATCATCTTGACCTTTTCCTCATCCGAGATTACTAGCCGAAGACCGTTGGCAAGCAATTTGTCACCGTCTAGAGCCGGGATAGGAAGTAGGTTGAACAGAGCTACGCTGAAGAGGATGATAAAGCTCCACGTCAGAGTCAGCTGTATATGAAACGGCACCATGGGGTTGAGGAAAAGATCCCAACCTGCTTTCGGTTCCCAGTAGTCGGCCCCGTATATGCCAATATACCCCTTAGAGGCGTTAGCTTGGCTTTCTCCCAGTACGATAGTGACGTTATCCTCAAGTGTCTCGATGGTTAGGGAGTCGCCCGGTTCTGTTTGAATCATGAACTGGCTGATGTCTCCCCAACGGTCGATATCGGTATCGTTCAACCCAGTAATGACATCTCCAACTTCAAGTGCTTGGTCAGCAGGTGTATTAGCTGAAATTTCGTAGATATATGCTCCACTTGGCTGATTGAATCCAAGTGACATTAGAGCAGGGAAATTCAATGTGATGAGCAGAACAATGAAAGCGAATATGAGGTTCGAGTAAGATCCTGCTGCAAGCAGTCGCATTCGTTCCTTTGGAGTGGCTTCTTCTTCAAACTGTTCTTCGTCGGGTTCGACAAAGGCACCAAACAGAACGAAGAAGAATAGTAGACCCGAGCTTTCAATCCCGATGTCATCTTTTGCTGAAGCCAATCCATGCGCAAATTCATGGGTAACCAAGGTAATGGCCAGTCCAATTAGCATGTATACAAGTGGTAGACCGGTAATAGTGACGCCGGGTATGATAGGCACAACTGCTCCAGCCTGAGAGGGCGCGGTGAAAAAGGCGATGAAGTTGTTAAGGAACATCCAGAAACCGTAAATCATACCGCCAAAAGCAACGACCACACCTAGATTGAAAAACGCACGCGGAAATTTCTTCCCCATCCGCGTTAAGAACTCATTCAATCTCTTTGTGCGAATCATTACAAAGAACGGCGTACCAGCGTCAACTCCTTTCTCCTGCAGTTTCTCGATTCCAAGCGCGCGAGCTGCAAGATAAACGAGGAGGTACACTGCACCGACAATAGCGAGCATGAACAGAGGTTCCATGAGATTTAGCACCTTATGTGCAACAGGTTAATCGAAGTGAAGCTGGAGTCATTATAACAATTGTGACATATACTGTTCACAGAATCGATTATAGTGGAATAAAGCAGATGTCTTGTATAGTCGAGACCGGCCATGGTCGAAACCATATCTTTTATAATCTCAGTAATTTGCCTAAAGGCGGAGCCCAAGTAGGGCACCATATAAATCACAAAAGGGAAGGCGAATTGTAGTGCCATTGAAGCTTGTCATCTCAGATCCAGAAAAGGGCGTTGCCATACAATACGAACTCGATGATGAAAAATCAAATACAATGATTGGCAGTACCATTGGTGATATTGTTGAAGGCGATGCCATAGGTCTACCTGGATATAAGCTAAAGATAACAGGCGGGAGTGATTCTTCTGGCTTCCCTATGCGTCGTGATGTACATGGCAGTGGTAAACGGAAGGTCTTGATGAAAGGGCCACCGGGGTTCAGACCAAAACGGAAAGGCCTCAAAAGGAGAAAGACCGTACGGGGTAGGGAAGTCGATAGCAATATTTCCCAGCTGAATATGCGTGTTGAAGAAAAGGGAAGTGCACCTCTAGAAGAGCTCATTATGAAGGCAGCCTAAATTTCCGTAAGGGAAGAACCAATGCCGATGCCTTAATCGCTGTTGGGGAAGCACCATAAACCATACATTTTATACAGAAGCTCAACTTTGCAAATGATAGAAAGTCGGAAGTGAAAACCACGTGAAATACGAGGGGCAATCTGAAGTCAGCATAGGAACGCTAGGCCACGTTGACCACGGCAAAACAACGTTGGTAGAATACATGACGGGTGAATGGACTGACCGTCATTCAGATGAGGTTAAACGAGGAATCTCTATCCGGTTAGGATATGCAGCTACAAAACTTATGAAATGCCCGAAATGCCCCGAGCCGGAGGGTTATACCACATCCAACCTAGTGAAAGAAGGAAAATGCCCCGAGTGTGGAAGTGATCTAGAACCCCTCCGAGAAATATCATTCGTTGACAGTCCAGGACACGAATCCCTCATGGCAACCTGCCTTAGCGGAGCAAGCATCATGGATGGAGCTATCCTTGTGATTGCAGCCAACGAACCATGCCCAATGCCTCAGACTTCCGAGCATCTCCGTGCTCTTGAGATTGTAGGTGTTGAAAACATAATAATTGTCCAAAACAAAATCGAACTCGTCACCGAGGAGGAGGCAAAAGAACACTATCAGCAAATCAAGGAATTCCTGAAAGGTACAACGGCAGAAGATTCACCGATTATTCCTATTTCCGCAGTCTTCGGAGCTAATGTTGACTACTTGATACAGGAAATCCAGAAGGTTATTCCAACACCAGATAGAACTGAAGATAAACCGCCTAAGATGTTCGTTGCCCGATCATTCGATATCAACAGACCGGGGACAACTCCAGATGAGTTGGAAGGGGGAGTTGTTGGCGGGTCGATAGTACAAGGGAAACTGAAAGTTGGTGATGAGATAGAGATAGCACCAGGATCTCGCGCTGACGGAGATTTCAAACCAATTCGAGCACAAGTCCAAAGCCTCGTATCAGGAAGCGGTAACAGGCTGAAACAGGCATATCCTGGAGGGCTTATTGGTGTGGGAACAGGACTTGACCCGGCCTCCACTAGAGCAGATAGGCTAGTTGGAAATGTCGTAGGCAAAGTAGGTAAGATGCCAGACATAATTTCGGAAATGATGATTGAACCCCAACTTATGCAGCGAGTCATAGGAATGGAATCAAAGAAACAAGTGGAGAATCTGCGACTAAACGAACCACTCATGTTAGTGGTTGGTACAGCAGCAACAGTAGGTGTCATAACCAAGCTACATGGAGACAAAATCAAGCTTTCACTCAAACGACCTGTTTGTGCGGAGGAAGGACAGCGTATAGCAATCGGCCGGCGAGTAGACAATAAGTGGCGGCTTGTAGGATACGCTCAACTGTAATCAAGAGGACGTATTTCCAAGAAATGGGGGATGATGGTCCAATGCCTCTTCCCGTGATTATTGACACCAATTTCCTATTGCTTCCCGCACAATTTGGAATCGATATTTTCACTCAAGCCGAGGAAGCCATGGATAGACGAACGGAATTCATAGTTCTTGATTCGGTTGCTGAGGAGGTTAAGCGGAAGGCATCGAAGGCTACGGGTAGCAAAGAAAAGAGATTGCTAAGAGTAACAATCGAACTTATGAAACGATGCAAGGAAGTTGAAGTCGATGACAACATTGCTGAATTGCCGGTTGATGATCAAGTGGTGGAGTATGCCAAAAAGGTAAATGGCGTTATCGCAACAAACGACAAGGAACTCCGTCGCAAAGCCCGAAAACATGAGATTCCTCTTCTCATTTTGCGGGGAAGGAAAAGAATTGTTGTTGAGGGTTTGATTGATTGATTTAGACCAGTTTCATAACGTTTTTATGCGTACCAAAGTGTTGCTCGGCTGAGCCGTCAAGTCAGACTGTCAAAAAACCAGCTGGAAGGTCTGAGCATTCTGAGACTATTATCCCCTAAATGAAGGAGCTTTTGCAAATGTATAGCGTCGTCAAGGTCAAGGACACAGTTAGAATACCCCCTTCTCAATTTGGAACAACAATTGAAGAAGCTGCAATGATTCACTTGCGCAAGAACCATGAGAATGTGTTGGACCGAGATATTGGGCTGATGATCGCAGTCATTGGAGTAGACAAGATTGGAGAAGGGCGTCTAATTCCAGGTGACGGTGCTACATATCATACGGTTCAGTATCGAGTCCTTGCATTCAAGCCAATGCGCGGAGAAGTTGTAGAAGGAAACGTAGTGGAATTGATGGATTTCGGGGCCTTCATTCGGATTGGCCCTCTAGATGGGCTTTGTCACGTCAGTCAGATCTGTGATGATTTCATTACACAGGACCCAAAAAGCAATTCATTGATGGGAAAAGAAACAGGTAGAAGGCTAACCGAAGGTGATCAAGTCCGTGCAAGGATTACCTCGATCAGCTTCGAGTCAGGAAACAGGTCAGGGAAACTTGGACTTACTATGCGACAACCATATCTTGGGAAAATCGGGCCTGACGTATCTTGGATAGAAGAGGATGTCAAAGCTGCCCATGGTGAGGGCGAAGAAAACGAAGAGGAAGAGGAATAGAGCATGGCCAAGTTGAAAGCATGCAGAGATTGTCACCGCCTAACAACGGAGAATCAGTGTCCTAATTGTAAGAGTACTAACCTTACGACCTCATACACTGGCATTGTGATTATCTTACCACCAAAAGACCCCAATGAGGATCCACGAGATACCTCATATGTGGCGAAGCGGCTAAACATCGAAAACCCAGGAAAGTACGCACTCAAGGTACGATAGCCTTGTTCACGGTTGTGAAAACTTTATTAGAAAACCAAAGGTCGGGTTGCTGACTCACTAAGTGTGCCGTCCGAAAAATGCAATGTGATAGCAATGAACTTGGAAATACTACAAGAACGGGAAAACAAACCACTCTCAAGAAGAGAAATCGATTTTCGGATAGAGCATATTGGTGATACTACACCGAGTAGAGCTGATGTGCATTCCAGAATCGTAGCGCATTACGACGCCAATCCAGACAATGTCGTCATTTCAAAGATTAAAACCCGGTTTGGAGTTGGAATCACCAACGGTATGGCGAGAATATATTCAGACCCCAAATATATGAAACGGGTTGAGCTTGATTATGTCCTCAAGCGACACGGAATGGTGGAGGAATAGAAATGGCTAGAAGTGCTGGAGATTATTACAAAGTAGATAAGGACGGAAACGTTGAGCGGGATAAGAGAACCTGCCCTCGTTGTGAAAAAGGCACGTTCATGGCAGAACACTATGACAGATACTCATGTGGACGTTGCGGATATACTGAATTCAAGCGAGATAAGAACGACTGATCGTGCGTAACTCCCAGACAATCACCATCATCATTTGCTGATTCATTTTCGATGTAACCAAGTCCTGTGTTTTTCAAATCAACGTCGTCTATTCTCCAATGATGGCCATAATCCAGCGGACAGAGAGAAGAACTGCAACCACAGCAGCCAAAGTGAAGTCTGCCAATAAAATACCGGGCATTATCACTTCAAGCGATGCAGCACATATTAGACTGATTGGAAAGGATATGATGAACGGAAGAGTTGCAATGGTCAATGATACCTCTTCACTTGCTACCATTCCGTAGACTAAACTCAATATCCAGACTACATACACTGCTGCAAGTATAGAAAATTCGGCAATCATATCCTCATCCACATTGCGATTTTATGTCGAAAGGCCTCAGAAGATAATCAAAACGCTACCTTTTGAAGCACACGTTTGAATGTGAAAGAAGCAATGATTAAATCAGTACCTTCAGACAGTATTCTACGAAAACCCTTGAATCAACACTAGCAATCGAATAAATCAGCACAGTAGGTTGGGGAAATCTGGTCTATCCCACGGGCACATATATTGCGATGGCCATGTTTGCCATCCATGGGACACCCCGAAATCGGACGTTCAAATCGTCCACGGAACCGGTCATTTGTCTTTACGAAAACCCTTAAATCAACACTGAGTAATCGAGTAAATCAGTATAGCGGGTTGGGGAAGCCTGGCCTATCCCGCGGGGCTCATATGGCGATGACCACATGAGTCACGCATGGGGAAACCCCGAAACCGGACGTTCAAATCGTCCACCCGCTACCAATTTCTTATCAGCAATACGTGTAAATGGAAGGAAATAGAGCAAGTAATTGGTTACATTCTACCATTATCAATTCGTATTTTGTGAACAAAAAGTGAAGAGTGGATGCACCGACCCAATCTTAAGACCGACTCGAGAGGCTAGTGGAAAAAGACAGCCTAGAGACTTGCGACTTGGGGTCCTGAGATATCGTCTCTGGAAAGTATTTCTAACCAATCGATGTTCTGGGGGTACTCAAAATCGGGTAGGCCGCGGCAACGGCCAATCCACCGCCAACAGGGAGCGCCATCAACCATTTCTAGTCGATAGAGGTTTGCAGTTCTAGCATCAAACCGAACCTCGAGGAGTGTTCCTTCTTCGAAAGTATCAATATCTGCTATTTGCAGAATTGGCTCGCCGGAGGAGGAATCAAAGCAGTTCCTGGACAGGTAATAACGTATGAATCCTCCACTTACTGGATCCTTTGCCAGAATTGCAACATGCGGCTTGTTGATGGGTTTCCATCGCCTAGGAAGGGCGGGCCGTCGTACTAGAACGCGATTGACGAGCTTATCTGGTTGCGTTGACACCGACGACTGCATGTACATCCACTCTAAGTAGAAAATGTGCATCTATAGTATATAAGACGGCGTAGTATGAGGGGGGTACCCCTAGAAGACCTACAGAGAGCTTCTAAGGCCCTTTTTCCAATAGAATTCATCTAGTTCTGGGATACGATCAGATTATGATGTACCAATGGGAACTCTAAATCAAATATATCTTAACAAACGGACAACAGATTCGTCGGGCTAATTGGTATCAATCTTCGTTGTTGGGTAGACCGATAACAAGTGGACGACCTTCAAAAATGGCTTGTGTAACTTTTTGCCGTGCACTAGAAAGAAGACGCCATATGGTGCCCCTCGATACACCCATGCTGGCTCCCGCCTCTTCCTGATACTTCCCTTCCAAATCTACAAGCCGTAGTGCCTCAGCCTCAGCCAAATTAAGATGAATTGGTTCCTTCTTGACTTCAGGCTCAGGTACCATCCGGTCTATTGCAGGTTCTACCTGGATATCAGGTTGAATAGGAAGTCGTCCTCTTCGCCCGCGTCTTCTCCTGTGCATGTCAATCAGAACCAATTCTTCGTTCTCTTTTAATAAGAGTGATGTATGGGAACAACATCTTTTTATCTGTAATTATGCACAATAATAACAGTGTGCATAAGCACAGAAATAATTTAGGAGATGAAAGAAATGTCATATTACTATGGAAGAGGCGGTGGCCGGGGTCGTGGCCGGGGCGGTGGCCGCGGTGGAGGCTTTTGGCCAGGTAATGGTCCATTTAGTCACTTGCCACCCTGGGAAAGACCGGGATGGCTATATGGTCCCGGGTCATGTTGGGCACTTGGATACTGGGGAAACCCCCCAATAGCACCAACAACACCGCCCACCGATGTAGCACCTACTCCGCCCATAGCACCACAGACAGAGTTGCAGGCATTGGAGCGGCAAAAAGAAATCATGAAGCAACAAATCAAATCTCTTGAAGAGTCTCTAAACAGAATCGAAGAAAGACTCGGAGAACTAGAAGACTAAGCAGATGGAGGGGTAGCGTCCCCCATCTTTACCCCTATTTCTAATCGGTTTTACTCAGAGAGAAGAGTACCGATTCGATCCCACATCTGTGTCAATATGTCTACAAGCTCATGGTTTGGAGCATATTCAGGCAGTGTAGTTGCATCGACCATTGATTTCGTTGTTATTGGGTCGAATGGAATCTTACCCAGCAATTCAATGCCCTCACTCTTACAGAATGCTTCAATCTGTGCAGTATTCTTCGGATTCAAGTCATACTTGTTGACAATTACAGCAGGAATAGTTTGGAAACGACGAATAAGTCGAATCACCCGTTCCATATCATGAATTCCTGAAATAGTTGGCTCCGTTACAACGACAGCCACCTCTACACCAGTGAGTGTGGCAATAACTGGACAACCAATACCAGGAGAACCATCAATTAGGATTTTATCAGCACCTGTTTCTTCAGCGATCTTCTGGGCACGCTTTTTCACTTCAGTTACCAGTAGCCCTGAATTTCCTTCACCCGGCAACAACTTCGCGTGCACCATTCGGCCTAACCGAGTGTTGGATTCATACAGATGGCCCGATATTCGTGGTTTCATATCGATGGCATCTTCAGGACAGACCAGCGTACAAACGCTACAACCTTCACAGGCAATAGGGTTAATTTCAGGGGGATGAGCCGCATCAAAACGGCAGTTTTCTTCGCACAAACCACATTCAATACAAAGGTCCGGATTTATTTTAGCCACTTTGGATGCTTGGAATTTCTCTGATATCTCAATTTCCGGCTGGAGAAGAATATGCATATCAGGAGCGTCAACATCGCAGTCTACAATGACAATGTCTTTTGCAATAGCCGCGAAAGACGAGGCTACAGTTGTTTTTCCAGATCCCCCTTTTCCAGATACTACTGCCACTTTATTCGTCATTGTTTACAGCCTCCTCGATTGTCCTCATCATCTTCTTGAATTTGTTCTCCCAATTATCGAGTTCTAATGCAAATGGTCTACCCTCTGAATACAATTCAGCAATTTCTCGGTCAAACGGAATTCTCATCAGAATTGGTATAGATCTCTTCTTGCAGAAATCACGAACATCCTCGTTACCAATACCATCTCGATTGATTACAACACCAAATGGGATATGAAGCTCTTCAACCACGCCTACTGCCATCTCCAAATCATGAAGACCAAAAGGTGTCGGTTCAGTTACTAGAATCAAGTAGTCACTATGCTCCATTGTCTCTATTACGGGACATGCAGTCCCCGGCGGTGCGTCGACTATATTCAATCCATCAGAATCCTGACGGGACTTTACTGCCTTTATTATGGTCGTAGCAATTGGCTCTCCGATATTCAGTTCACCATAGACTAAATCCAATCCATCTGCTGTACATGTATGTAGCATGCCGACTTCCCGAGGAACTTCGGTGATTGCCTGCTCTGGACAAACTATAGAACACCCACCACAGGAGTGACACATTTCTTCGTAAACCAACACTTCATCCTTACCAACAAAGAGAGCGTTGAATTCACAGAAATCTGCACAGTTACCACACAGTGTACAAGCATCAGCATCCACCACGGGGTGTGGTGATGTTACCGGCGTTGATTCCTTGATTTCTGTCTCAAGTAGTGTATGAGCATTGGGTTCTTCAACGTCGCAGTCCAAAAGCTTCGACGCGTTTACTGATAGAGCAAGGTTAACGGCTACAGTTGTTTTGCCCGTTCCACCTTTTCCACTAGCCACAGTAACAATCATGGCTACGTAACCACCTGCACTTGTTCAAATAAGCAATCTATGCGTGACGTGCCTGGTCACATCCATCCGTTAGCTCTTGTAAATCGCCGTCAATGTAAGACTGGACCACCTGATCCACGTCTCTACTGTTTGCCTGCAGAACTGCAATATTTTGGCTTTGAAAACTTCTCAAACCTCGTGGGCCCATTCCCTGGACGATAATCACATTTGGTTGCAGGGTAAGAACATTATCATGTGCGTGACCTCTACCACCAGCATGTTCACCACGATTGGCATGAACATCTTTGTCCATGATGTTGCCGTCTTCATCGATGTCCACTGTGGCGAAGTATGGTGCCCGTCCGAAATGTGCAGCCACTACGTTGCCATCCTGATCTTGTGAAGGAATCAGTATTCTACGATTCATCTTATCTACCTCTTCCACCGCGGCCACCCCCACCGCCTCGGCGCCTGCCTGCACCCAGACCTCTGTGAGCGGGACCCGGTGATTGTATCTCAGTTAATTCGTCTCCTTTGAAAGCTTCTATTGCGTCATTGACAGTACCAGAGGCCCCGGTAAGAATCCGAATCCCTGAACTTTGTAATGCAGAGTGAGCATTAGGTCCAACGGCTCCAGTTATTACAACCTCTGCGCCCTTTGATGCAACAGTCTGTGCTGCTTGTATTCCTGCACCACCAGTTGCAGAGGCAGCTCGGTTCTTAACTGCGTTCACGTCCATCGAATCGGTATCAACAATAATGAAGTAAGTACAGCGGCCAAACCGTGGATCGATTGGAGATTGAAGGTTGTCGTCAGATGCGGTGACACACACTTTTGTCATTTTTAGTCCTCTTGAAAAATGTTAGATTGTTCTATATGGGTGGTATTCTGCTGATTCATAAAAAACAATCGGAAGGAACATAACAAGTTCCACCATTCCATAAATCGTGGATTATAGTCCGCATCAAACAACCGTTTCTTGTATCTTGATAGAAAGCAACAAGGAGATGTGCTCAAGTGGCATTCAGAATTGGCATCGTTGGAAAACCCTCATGCGGTAAGACATCGTTTACAAACGCAGCGTGTATGACATCATTCAAGGTGGGATCATACCCGTTTACCACCATTGAAGCTAATGTTGGAGTCACGCACGTACGAACAGACTGTGCCTGCCAAGATTTCGATGTAGAAGACAATCCACAAAACTCCATATGCATTGATGGTGTCAGACTTATTCCCGTCAAGCTTATTGATGTTGCAGGGTTGGTACCAGGAGCACATGAAGGAAGGGGCATGGGAAATCAGTTTCTGGATGACTTGCGGCAAGCAGATGTACTTATTCACATTGTCGATGCAAGTGGCACTTTGGATGAGAAGGGACAAGAGGTAGCAGCTGGAAGCTATGATCCTGTCGATGACGTCAAATTTTTGGAGAGCGAAATTACGGAATGGATTTTAGGAATCATTAAAGATGACTGGCGTAGAATAATAGGGCGAGTAAGAGCTGAAGGCGCCAAACTGAGTGAGCTACTTCTCGACAAACTATCAGGTCTCAAAATTGAAAGGATTCACCTTCTGAAGGCCATTCGGGAATCAGGACTGAAGGCCGAGAATGTTGATCAATGGTCCAACGAGAATCTCCGCCAGTTTGTTGAAGAACTGCATACGATAGCGAAACCAATTATCATTGCAGCGAACAAGATGGATTTACCAACTGCTGATGAAAACTACAAGCGATTGAAAGAGGCTTATCCTGAAAAAATGGTTGTGCCTGTGAGTGCATTGGCCGAGAAGGTGCTGAAGGATTTGGACAAACAGGAGATAATCAAGTATATCCCTGGTGACGACGACTTTGATGTCTTGGATTCGGACAAGCTAGCAAAGGGTGAATTAAAACAGCTTCAAAAAATCAAGGATAGGATACTTAAGAAGTACGACGGAACCGGAGTCCAGGGCATTCTCAACAAGGCAGTATTTGATTTTCTGGACTACATTACTGTATACCCTGTCCAAGATGTCAATTCCTTGACAGATAGCAACGGAAATGTATTGCCGGATGCGTACTTGGTTCCAATGGGTACAACTGCAAAGGAATTCGCGGGCTATATTCATAGCGATTTAGAAGATAACTTCGTACACGCCATAGATGCCCGCACAAAAATGAGGGTGTCTGACGACCATATCCTAGAAGATAGAGATGTCATCAAAATCGTTAGTGCAGGTGGCAGGTAAGCATGTCTGGTTTGTTACGTGGGTAGTCATGTACCTGCAGCGAATAGGAACCTAGGTCCTTATCGCAAGCGTTCTCCTAGGGTCCAATACTGTTGTATAAGAGGCAAGTAAACGAAAGCATTTGCCTTCATGGGATCTAGCCGATCTTTTGAGTCTAGGATGGATTCATCCACATGAACTGCTACAACTTCAGCGATGAATAAATCGTGAGAACCGATGTCAATAACCTGGGAGGTTCTGCATTCAATATTGATGATGCATTCTTCAATTCTAGGTGAGGTCACATCTGACGAACTAGCGGCAGTGAGTCGAAGATACTCGAACTTGTCGATATCTTTGCCGGATTTACTTCCAGCAAGAGCGGCAGCTTCAACTAAATCAGCTGGGGGGATGTTCACTACAAAATCGCCTGCATCTTTGATGAGCTGATGGCTATATCTAGAGGGGCGTACACCAATTGCCAGCTTTGGGGGCTTGCTACACACATTTGCCATCCAAGAGATAGTGAGCATATTCGGTTTTTCTTCGCCGGCAACACTCACCAGCGCAACAGGACAAGGGATTATTGCAGTATACGGTTTCAGCTTCTTCTTCATGGTATGTTCCTCTAGATTCCTCTCTGATTCTGTATTGTCAGGACCCTTTTTTAAAATGTCGAGACAACCATATTCTTATACCGGATAATACCGGACATCTGCTTGCCTAGCGAGGGTGAAATGTTATGTCGCGTGTATTGATTTCAGATCCAATAGCAGAATCTGCGATAGAAGAAATGAAGGAAGCTGGCATTGAAGTTGTCATGCGGGAAAAGCCCATCGAAGAAGCAATAGTAGGCTTCGATGGTGCGGTTGTCCGAAGTGCAACCAAGGTTACAAAGGAAGTTCTTGATGCTGCGGATAAACTGAAGGTCATCGTACGAGCAGGAGTTGGCCTTGACAATATTGACCTTGATTACGCAGACGAATGCGGGGTTAAGGTCCTTAACACTCCTGAAGCTCCCAGCGTATCGGTAGCCGAGCTTGTATTTGCTCTCATGTTCGCTCTGGCCCGTCACATTCCAAAAGCTGATGCAGGCATGAACGAAGAGAAATGGCTGAAAAAACAGCTTAGAGGAGTCGAATTATGGGAGAAGAAACTCGGTATAATCGGATTTGGGCGCATCGGTAAAGAAATCGCGAAACGAGGTACCGGTCTCGAAATGGATGTCCTTGTGGTAAAAAAGGACAAACCTGGCCGAGAGGAGGAATGTCGCGAAGTCGGTGCTCGACAGGTGGACTTCGACGAGTTGCTGCAAGAAGCTGACTATTTGTCAGTCAATGTACCGCTAGTTCCCGAGACAGAAGGTATGATTGGGAAAGAAGAGCTTGGGATGATGAAGCCAAGTGCGTTCCTAATCAACACTGCCAGGGGTGGGATAGTCGAGGAGGATGCATTGCTGCAGGCCCTAGATGACGATGTCATAGCCGGGGCAGGCCTCGACGTATATTCTGAAGAGCCACCAGAATCATCTAGTCTCTGGAAGCTGGTTAAGCATCCCAAGACTGTGACAACTCCTCATTTGGCCTCAACTACCTATGAGGCGCAGGATCGAGTTGGTGAACTCACTGCCGAGAAGGTCATCAGAGAGCTTGGGTAAGCGTGAACAGCAAATATAGCAAAACACTAGACCTTTAAGTGGAGAAATTTCGCTACTAATGCGTGAGTCTCACAGGATTCCTGTGAGGCTCTATCGCATTCCTTTGTGTTGGCGGAGAGATCCGTACGGGATGTGGCCTTAGCGGGCTGAACCACAAGCAAAGTGAAAACGATTTACTACAAAGGATGGGAAACAAATGTCAGCATACAAGTATATGGCCAAGCAATGGCGCAAAGAACAGAAAGAGCGTTCCGATATTGTTAGGGAGCGGCTTATTGTCTGGAGAAAACAGGATACAATTGTCAGAATAGATCGCCCCACGAGACTGGGCAGAGCCAGATCTTTGGGCTACAAGGCTAAGCAAGGTTATGTAATGGTGAGGGTACGAACAGGAAGGGGGCCAAGAGAGAAGCCACGACCCAAAATGGGCCGCAAGCCGAGAAGCTTGGGTGTTACAAGATACACTCCTCAGAAATCTCGACGGTGGATATCCGAAGAAAGAGCCGCGCGTAAGTTCCCAAATCTACGCGTGTTGAATTCCTATTGGGTTGGCTCAGATCACAAATGGTTATGGCATGAAGTCATCATGGTAGATCCGAACCACCCTGTAATCTATAATGACCCCCATATCAACTGGATATGTGCTCCAAATCAGAAAGGAAGAGTTCATCGTGGAAAAACCTCAGCTGGGAAGAAAAGCAGAGGTTTGCGAAACAAGGGTAGAGGGGCAGAGAAAGTTCGACCGTCTCTTGCATCAAAGAAGAACCGTGGCAAATAGCTACTATAATAGACAGAGGTGCCGTGTAGGTGCCGTTTATCCAAAGGATAGAGTTCAGGGCCCATGCTCAAGCAACAGAAGTTGTTGAAAGAGTCCAAAATGCAGTTTTGCATCTATTTCCTGAGGATATCAGAGAAGATATTGAACTGGATAGTGTCCTTACTGAAGGTCATAATGAAAATCGAATTGTAGTCATCAGTACAACCGTGAAGAAGAAACGTGTGTGTAATAGTATCCTAGACTACATCTTCAGTAATCTATCACTTGAAGATAAGTTGTATCTCGAAAGCACTCTCGATGCACGGGTGGATGAAAGCTGTACATTGTTTCTTCGCTTCGATAAACAGGCAGCTTACTTGGACAACATCAAAATAGCAGCAGGGCCAGATTTAATCAGTGTTAGTGTGCATCTTCTACAGTATCCACGGTGCGTCCGCGAAGATGCAAAGGAAATGATACTGAGTCGATTGAATATCCCCGAGGAATAAAGCTTGGAAGCAGCAGACCTGAATGTTAGAGCCAAGAATAGGCAACACCTTGATGAATTCTCCAAGATGGCAAAAAAGTATCATTTCCAAGCAATTGCCACCTCAGCCTCTCTCAAAGAACCCGTAATTGAGGATGAGAAAGGTTTCAGGATTTGCAAAAGAATAGAAGTAAATGCGGACAAAGTGGGGAAGGTAAAAAGTCGCATTGGGCAATCGAGGAGAAAAGCGGTAATCATAGCTGTTAGAATTGGAGAGGTCAATGCTACTAACTGGGCAGCTAATGATCATCGTGTTGATTTGCTCACTACGTATGGGTACCCGTGGCAAAGAGACTTGAGATATTCAACAGCGAAACTTGCGGCCGCTACCGATACGGCTCTTGAGGTGAATATAGTGTCTCTTCTGCAAGTGTCAGGATTGAAGCGGTCTAGAGTACTAAAATCGCTCAGAGATTCCATCCGCACAGCCTCTCGGGCGAGAATGAGAATCGTACTCTCAAGCGGTGCGGACTCTGCTCTTCGTATGCGTTCACCAACTGCCCTTGAGCAAATAGGGTCTTTACTGGATATCGATTACAAAACCGCAGAAAAGGCACTTCGGAACTATCCCATGGATATAATCAAGAGAAATCTAGCGAAACTTAACGAGAATTTCATAGCTCCAGGGATTGAGATAATAGGGAGTGATTCAGATGAAGAGACGCCGTAAAAGATACCTTCTCTTTCGGCTTCACGGAGGCGCGGAAGACATCACAAGGAAGGATCTATCTCAAGCGATTTGGAAGAATCTCCTGTCAATATATGGTGAGACTAAAGCAGCCGATTCCAGCTTTTATCTGAACCAGTTTGACAATATATCGGGAACCGGTGTCTTGCAATGCGACGAACGATTACTGAAAGAAATCATCATTGCCGCATCTCTGATTGAAGCAATACATGAAAACCTCGTTGCGTTCCAACCATTGAAGACCTCGGGAACCTTGAAGGCTTTGAAAAAGTAGAATCCTAGTCTATCTCAAGCGGTATTTCTTCTGGCTGATTGTCTATAAGCAAAAATGCTTTTGATGCCCAAGTTCCTGAACGCTTTGAAGCAATAAGCCATACGACTTTGTTCAAGCGCATATTTTCGAAGTCTTTATCAGAGGGACAAGGTGGTGCTGAGTGTGAGTGGTAGATCCCTACTAGATGTTCATCACGTTTCTCAGCCTCAAGAAGAAGATTGTACTCTTGTTCCGGTTCAACTGAGAATTCGGTTTTGGGAACGCTAGAAACATTTTCAACCAAGCGAATCGATTCTACGTGTACTTTCTTTCCATCCTCCCATCCAAACAGCAGTGCTACCGCTTCGTAGGGCAGCTCTGCTTCGGCATGGGCCTCTAGTTGGTCCATGTTTTTTTCAGAAATCTTTACTCGATAGGACACTTCGAAAACACTCATCAAAAAGTACACTTGATATCTTCTAGAACAATACAAGTCTCAACCTCCCCCACCCCAGGGAGATTACCAAACCGGTTCTCCAAGAACTGACGAAGTTCAGATAGATTGTCCACAACCACCTTAAGCATCAAGCCGCAACTCCCGTCAAGTATGTAGGCTTCAGTCACCTCTTCGAGGCTCTTCACCTTCTCAGCAAGAGCGCTCGCTTCTTTCATAGCAACTTTAACACGGATGATTGTTCGTATGCGACGTCCTATCTTGAGAGGGTCAACATCGATTGTAAAACGACGGATAACACCCTCTTCCAAGAGATTGTTCACCCGACGACGTACTGTGACTTCTGTGCGATCCACATGTTCAGCAATCTCAGAATATGACCGACGGCCATCTTCTTTGAGCATCTCGATAATTTTCTTGTCGATTGTATCTAGCTCCATCTGAGTTCACCAATAGCATCCATAACTGCTACACGAATGATTCAAAGATGCGTGAATGAATCCGAACATATATAGATAGTGTTCAAACATATTATTAGGTAAATTGTTTTGAAAAGAAACACAACAACGAATAAATTACACATTCAATAGATACAAAAAGTATGTTACTTGACAGAACTAGAGCACACGAATTTGTTCATCCAAAATGCGATCTGCCTCTTGTAACATGACCGCGTAGAGTTCAATATAGTCTATCAGTTGCGATGACTTAATCTTTTCCTCAAGTAATTCCTGTATTTGAAATATGCCTGATGCATTATTCATGAAAACAGAAATTCGAACGGGCTTCTTTTCTCCCTTTTCTATAGCAATACTCTCTATTGCCATAGCTGATGCGCTGTGAATATTCACACTTCCCGCCTCAAAAGGAATTCTTGCTCTGCCTTTTGTCATGTCCAATGCGTCAGCAATGCCAACTATCCCGGCTTCTGTAGTCTGTGGAGTTATTTTCTTATCATGAGATTTGATTGCATGCAAAACATGTCCTCGGATATGGATACGCTTGTGCGCATCATCGGGATACACCTTATCCAAAATCCGATTCAGAATAGGTAAGGCTAATGTGACGCTGAAATTTGTATGATTCTCTCTATGAACACTCATTCCAATGTCATGTAGATAGCAAGCAAGAAGCACTATGAGATAAGCATCTTCTAATGTGGCGGTGCGTTCCTTAACCACCGTAGGTTTCACTGCACTGTTCAGAGTATCAAAGAGCTTGATACCGTTCTTTGTAACTATTAGCGAGTGTATATGGCCATGGTCGGAAAAATGCATCCGATCGATAGCCATGCGATTGCTGTCCTCCAGTAACGTCTGGACCTCAGTATCGTTCTCTAGTGCATCGAATGCTAGTCTACAGAGCTTCTTATCGCCGAATAGATTTCGGACACGGTCCTTCAGGGGATGGCGTGTTTTCTTATTATTCAAATTAATTCCCTCCTAAATGCTACTAGTAATTAAAAAGTAGCCAAATGAGTTACATCACTTACGATTGTTTACTATATTAAAGATACCACAGTGGCAAAAAAAATAGGGTGAGGAGACCCGTAGGTCTCCGTATTCAATTACAAGTCTGGTGCGACTGTCTTGAAAGCTTCTAGATGCGTGTTGATGTCTTCCATGGTGTGCTGTGCTGAAATCAGCCACTCTTCATCGGCGCCATAGGCCATTGGAAGGATACCTTCATTGGCCATTGCCAGCCAGTACTCATCATTCTTGGAGGCATCAACCTTTGTCCATTCTCGGTAGTTATGGAAGTGTTCTTTTGTGAAGAAAATGCCACCAACAGCATTTATTCCTTGAACAACGGCCTCTAGGCCTTCATCCTCGATAATATCACGATAGCCATCCATGAGTGCATTACCGAGCTCTTCCAATTCTTTATATTTCTCGTCTGTCAACACTTCAGTCAGTGCAAGGTGACACGCACGAACTGATAGTGGGTTAGCTGAGAAAGTGCCGAAGAGACCTTCATCACCGATACCATCGAGTATCTCAGCCTTTCCTCCAACGGCCCCAAGTGGTAAGCCACCGCCAATCGCTTTGGCAAGAGAAACGATGTCAGGCTCAATGCCGAAGTATTCACAAGCACCGCCTTTTGCAATCTTCACACCAGTCTTCACCTCATCAAATATCAGGACAATATTGTAATCCTCGGTAAGTTCACGAAGCTCGTCCAGATACCCCTCTTCCGGGGGAATTACGCCCGCATTCATCATTGTTGGCTCAACAATGATAGCTGCAATTTCACCAATGTTTTCTTCAATGAGGGCCCTGGTGGTTTCGAGATCATTGAAGGGGGTGATGATGGTGTTGTCCACTGTTGACTGGAGAATGCCTTTCCCGTATGGGATAGGCGTTGGATGGCTCTTTGGCCCAGCCTTGCCCATGGGGAGTTTCTTGCTGATATGCAAAGAATCCATTACACCATGGTAAGAACCCTCTACTTTCATGATTTTGTCCTTGCCGGTGTATCTTCGCGCAAGGCGGATGGCATACAGTGTTGCCTCGGAACCAGAATTGACGAATCGAAGTTTGTCAATCGGAAAACGATCTATCAATGCCTGTGCCGCGTCAATCGATTCTTCGTGATGTAGGCCAAACATCGTTCCCACTTCCAGTTTCTCCTGCAATCCCTTGATGATTGTGGGATGCCTATGGCCTACCATCAAAGCGCCCCAACAGAGATTGAAGTCGAGATACTCGTTTCCATCCACATCCCAAATCTTCGCTCCTTCACCTTTTTCGACTATAAGGTGATATGGTTCATATGATGGAGCGGAACCACCGATTCCACCGGGTAAAATCTGTACGGATTTTTCGTACAGCTCCTTAGATTTGGGGGTATTCTTCTCATAGGTGCTGATTATTTTCTCGAAATGCTCATTCTTCGCCAATTTAATCGCCTACATGTTGAGTTTCGAAAGAACAGTACAATCGCGATATGGCAGAGGCAGCATATAATTACTATGCAATGTGAGCTTGGACGCTTTTCCATCGTCATCCGCATATCATTGTGTGTCTCACTAATAGCATTCCCAGTTGACAGCTTCCGTGATGTCAACGGTTTCATCAACAAACAAACGAAAGAAATAACTTGGAATACATTAGATTGTTTCAGTAGGGATAGTGAGTGGTTTCTGAGGGGCAACCTGGTGTGAATCATGACATCGTCAAGATGAAAGTGCTAGGGGTCTTTGCACTGATACTCACACTCATCGTTGGTTTCATGACACCCTATGCACTACTGCACACCACGCTGGAGCCCCCATCAGATCCCGTGCCACCTGGTTGGACGCCCATTATACGACTATATTTGGGTGGAGCTCATTTTGGGAGCGGGGGGTTTTGGGAGTGGTACACCTTGGATGGGCTAGACCAGCACAGCAGTATTCCTTTCTTAGTCCTGACCCTAGTAGCAGCTCTGCAGTTCATTCTTCCTGCTCGGGGGAAAAGGTGACTCCTTGTTCATCTCATGATTTTATCGATCTTTCTGGCAACTTGGATTTTTGGAGTATATGCGATCTACGGACAGCTAAGCCAGTGGATTGTTACTCCCATACCGTTGACGCCTATAACAGCAATAATCGCTCTTCTCTCTATTTGGGTTGCCACCAGGAAGTAAGAAGCACATGCGCATAGAAGGCTAAGAGTTCTGTAAGATTTCCTGATAACCCGTTTCGTACAGTTGAGTGAGTGAACCCAAGTCATCTGGAGGGGATTAGCATCCCGTTGAGAGAAGTTGCCCATCTCCACTACAGCGAACTTATATGAGCAATCGTGTATGAATACACGGATGATGGAAGTGGGCTACAAAAACATCTCCCTCAGAGAAGACATATACCGCAGACTAAAACGAGCAAAGCGGGAAGGCGAATCCTTCAGTGAGGTCATAGAGCGTTTGCTCAGACCTGATGATGATATCTTAGATCTCTTTGGAACCATCCCAATGACAGATGAGGAGCGCAGAGTATTTTTCGATGGCTTAGATGAGATGTGGGGAGCCTGGGAGCATTGACCTTTGCATGTTTCGACACATCATTCCTCATCGATTTTCTGCGTGGAGAAGAAAAAGCGCGTGAAGCCTATCTGGAGTTGAAATCAAAAGACTACAACCTTGCTACTACAGTGGTCAATGTCTTTGAGCTCTTCAGAGGCGTTGACAAACGCGGGAGAATCAAATCAGAAGAAGACGCGGTGCGAGAACTTGCATCAAGGTTAATTGTCTGGGACCTCACTATCGACGCTGCGGAACGTGCCAGTAGAATCTACACCGACATGGAACGAACTGGTACAATCATCGGATTGAATGACTGCTTTACTGCCGCAATAGCCGCATCCAATGGATGTCAGTGGATTGTTTCTCTTGATGCACATTTCGACAGAATCCCTGGTATTGAAAACATACCCTACTAGTCAGTTCACTATAACCGTATCAGGTTCGGCCCGATTTCTGCAATTATATTCGCAAACCAGTCTTGCAGTGTACGGTATTTTGATGATCTGTATGTTCATGCTATGCTATAGCTTCATTGTTCCTGTTGGAATTGCGGCCATGTACACACGCTGGATGTGGGATTATTTCTTGCTCAGGCTCTTTGCCATATTCATTGCACGTTTGTAGACCTTTGTGTCGAGTCGGAATCCCGAGTCAATCATTCTATCGAGAATCGCGACAAATTCATCATAATCCAGAGTTGATTTGTATAGTCCCTGGAGAAGAACGCCAACGGTTCCTAGACACGTGACGCCGAGGATTTCAGCAGCACTTCGTCCCATCTTGTCATCTATGAGAAGCAATGCAGTCTTTTCCCTAGCCAACAAAATAGCTGCGGCCTCTCCAATCTGGATTCCTGCGCTTTCGGATAGCCGATTCGCCTTGGGAGGCTCTGAATCTTCAATATGGATCCAGCCATCATCTACTGCAGAAGCTATCAGGATGCCATCTGGCGAGCCCTTGGAGCTTCCTGTCTCCTGGAACACTTTCTTCGGTATTAGGATTTCACCATAATTTTCTCGCAGTAACTGAAGCTGCCCGGCCTTGGCGAGATAAACAAGTGGGCTTGCATTACTGACCACGTTCGGTTTCTTTGACAAAAGCAAGGTCACGCTCCAAGTCCTCTTCATCATACGAAATCGGGATTGATGCTTTATCCGCCTCGGCCATCATCGCTCTCAAAGGAAGCCCGGCCATTGATGCAGCCTTCCAGAGGGAGACCCTCCTCTCTCTATAGGCTTTGAGTGCCCGCTCCAAGAGAAACTGCTGTATCCCGATATCAAGTGCCCTTCGGATCATCTCTGACCTGTCGATATGTTCTTCCTCGGCGATGAGTTCCAGCTTCTTGATCATCTCATCTGAAAGCCTTGCTGTGACCGTTTCCATCGTCGTTCGCACACATTATAATATTATGTACACATAAGCCTTGCTTTCCGTTGTCAAAAGAGGCAATCAACCCCTGTAGAAACCTATATTCGAATGGGATTCGGCCCAATCTCCCTGATTTTCTTCGCAAAGTCATTAATGTGTTTAGCAAAAAGATCGCCTTCCGCTGCGCTCACGAACACCATCTTCACCCGCTCCTCGTTCATTCCAAGCTGACCAACAAGTTTACGAGCAAATCGCACTCGCCGCTCTGCCCCGAGATTGCCGGTTTTGTACGCGCAATCG
Organism: Candidatus Lokiarchaeota archaeon; assembly: GCA_014730275.1. NCBI lineage: Archaea > Promethearchaeati > Promethearchaeota > Promethearchaeota archaeon. The sequence continues at coordinate 43,166 of WJIL01000134.1, forward strand.
CCAGGGTGGCAACCAACAATGAGCACACCATCCGCGCCCTCCTGTAGGGCCTTCAAAATGAAATTGAGGTCAAGCCGGGCTGTACACGGCATCCGGATGATCCTCGCGCTCACGTCGTACTGTAACTTCATGGTTCCTGCTAAGTCTGCTGCTGCATACATGCACTGCATGCA
>WJIL01000135.1 GCA_014730275.1 Candidatus Lokiarchaeota archaeon
CCAACTAGTGGGAATACTTTCTCTCTCCTCCCCCCGTATTACTTGTTCTCCTGAATAGAAGAAAGATGACTTCAAAACCCAAATGACACCAAGACACTTACAACGTGGTTGAAGGAGCAATGACACAATGGATTGCTCACGTTGACATGGACGCATTCTTTGCATCAGTAGAGCAGTTCAGAATCAATCCAGCCCTCGTAGGCCAACCTGTATGTGTGGGACCGGATCCCACCAAAGGGCCATCTAGAGGAGTAGTGAGAACTGCGTCATACGAAGCTCGGGAATACGGTATCACATCAGGAATGCCAGTCTCCAAGGCGCATTCCCTCTGTCCTGAAGCAATCTTCGTTAGTAGTTCCTTCCAGCATTACAAGGACGCCTCTGCTGATTTTATGACAGTCTTGTATTCCTACGCAGACGAAGATTCTATCAGAAAAACAAGTATAGATGAGGCATACATAGACGTGTCACATTCGTGCAGTAATTCAACAGAAGGCCACGGTATCGCGCAATCCATTCAAGATGCAATCAAGCGTTCAACACGCTTACCGTGTTCAATTGGCATAGGACCTAACATGTCCGTAGCCAAGATCTCGACTGATATGAACAAGCCCATGGGCATTACACTAGCCCCTCGTGAACCAGATGAACTCAGAGATTTCTTGGCTCCGCTTGATGTGAGGGTTATCAATGGTATTGGCTCTAAAACCGCAGAAAAGCTGTATAACCATGGTCTGCACAAGCTCAGTGATATTCAATCTCTCAGTATTCCTCAGCTTGTTCCGATAATGGGTAACTCTGCACAGTGGCTCTACAATCGTGCCTGCGGAATTGATAATCGTACAATTCAACCACGAGGGCATCGTAGAAGCTCGTTCAGCAAAGAAACCACTTTTGCAGAGAATATATCACCAGATGACATGGGAATGATACTGAAAACCATAAGTAATCTGTGTGACTCTCTTTACTCCAAATTGAGCAAGAGAGGACTGGGATATCAGACAGTTTCCATACGACTGAGATACGCTGATTTCACCACTATTTTGAGAAGCACAACTCTGCCAACTCCAACGGATTCTCATGCAAGCATGGAAAAGACAGCTATCAATCTGTATGAAGAGAACCGAGCTGAAAATCGCCCGATTCGTCTTCTTGGAGTCAAGCTATCGAGTCTCCAGGATATTGAATCTCAGATGAAACTAACTCAGTTCATCTAGCCAATAGGTGAATCTAGGTACTCATCAGTCACGTAACAAGTAGTAGATGAAATTCTGGCTTTTGTATTGGGTTCTATAACGCACCTGTATCAGTGAATATTATAGGTCGCCCAGAATAAACAATAACATGGAGCTGCAGAAAGGCGAAATTGTTGAAGCCAGATTTCTTTCAAGGCCAAACCGATTTCTGGGTGTGGTTGCTTTGGAAGGGGAGGAGTTCCAAGCCTTTATCCCTAATCCAGGCCGTATGGAGGAGTTGATGATTAGAGGGAAAACCGTATATCTTCGCCATCTGCCTAGCCCCAAAAGAAAAACCGACTATGATCTTATTGCTGTCAAACATAGGGGTATACTTGTATCAATAGATTCACGTTTGCCAAACCGATTTGTGGGTCAGCTCTTGGAAAAAAAGGAACTACCCTCATTCTCTGAATATTGTGAGGTTAAGGCAGAACCTTCAATGTTTGGAGGGCGTTTCGATTTCAAGCTTTATAGCGGTTCAGTTGATTCAATCATAGAGGTGAAATCGTGTACACTAGTGAACTCAGGGGTGGCCAGTTTTCCGGATGCCCCAACAAAACGGGGAGTTCGACATATGATGCATCTGGCGGAGGTACTTCAGGAAGGAATAGCCGATAGAGCATGTGTGATCTTTGTTGTTCAGCGTCCAGACGCTACAATCTTCACCCCGAACGATAGAACAGATCCTGAATTTGGAAAAGCTCTTAGAGAAGCACATGAAGAGGGGGTAGAAATCATGGTTCTCCTGACCAAGCTTGAAAACTGGAAACTTCGGTTACTGAAAGAGTTGGAATACGAGCTATAATGCAAATAGAGAATATCAATGAGAATTGTCCGCAAAGCTGATAACGGGGTACTAGTAACCGGTGTCTACGATATTGGTAGACGGTTCTTCATTACGGAGAGAAGACAAGCATGCAAATTGAGAGCATCGTGGAGAGAATGAGTGGGGAAGAGCTATTCAGTCTTGCGAGAGAATTCAATATACCCATTACAGAAAGAACGGTTCGCCGCCAGTTGCTTATTGAAAAGCTAATGGATAATTTAGAAGAGTGGCATAAGAAGGATCTAGCGTCACCTCATGATATTGGGGATTCATCAATCAAACTAAGAGATATCAAGAAGAATTATGCTACAACCGTTGCTGTGGATGGCCTTGATCTAGATGTGCGTCCTGGGGAAATCGTAGGCCTAGTAGGTCCTAACGGTGCAGGTAAAACCACAACCCTACGTATTCTCACAGGAATCATCAAAGCAACAGCTGGTGAAGTAGAGATCGCAGGTTACGATATTGAAAAAGACCCCCTTAAGGCAAAAAGAAGAATCGGTTATATACCTGAAAAACCAACATGTTACCCAAGTTTGAGGGTCAAGGAGTATTTCCAGTTCATTGCAAAGCTGTATGATGTTTCGAAAGTTGAACGGATACTGAGAACTAGAAAATATGTTGATCTTTTTCACCTAGACAAATACCTAGACTCGTATATTGGAACACTATCAAAGGGTAACCTTCAGCGAGTTCTTGTTGTCGGGATTTTCATTAGACCCCCTCCATTTATTCTTGCCCTTGATGAGCCAATCTACGGACTCGATCCGCTTGGAGCTTGGAATTTCAAAAAGCAGTTGAGAGAATTGCGAGATGAGGGTTCTGCGATACTCGTTTCTACTCATATTCTTGAGGTAGCCGAGGCATTGTGTGACAGGTTTGTGATATTGAACCATGGAAAGGCTGTGGGCAGGGGAACATTAACTGAATTGAGAAATCGATGCCCGGAGTGTCAAAGCCTTGAAGAAATCTTTCTGCAACTAACTGGTGGTATTCCGGCAAAGTAGGTTTTTGAGATGACTATCACCCTTCTTCAACTTGTTTCGAACGAGATCCGCATGTCATTCAATCAGGTGCGGAGAACTGCATCGGAGAAATCTATGCTTGTTTTCTATTTGATAGTGATATCAGCAGGAATTTTCATCTCGTATGTGATCTCTCTGCTTGTAGCTTTTTCTCCATTGGTAACAGATATTGAAAGTGCTTTGGTGGAACTTCTCGATAGGGATGTTCTTTTTACAGCGGCATCATTGCTTCCTATTGCCTCTCTGTTATCGGGATACTTTGGCGAAGAAAGCTCTTCCTACATACAGGCTACGGACGAGCAAGTACTTATGCCAGCGCCGGTAAAGACCTATCAGATTTTTGTAAGCAATTACGTGCGTCAGCTCCTGAGGAAAGCAGCATACGTAACAATAGTTGTTCTAGTGTTGTTTCCTGTAATTCAACAAAATATAGGCATACTACCTGCTCTAGGGATGCTTCTCGCTTCTTCCATTCTCTATTTAGACAGCAACTACTTCATTCACAGTATAGCCGCTGAAATCTCCTCTGATTCTAATAGAATCAAGAGAGTTGGTGGTGCATTAGTACTTGCTGCGATTATTCTGATTCCCACTATACCGCAAATCACTTCGAATCCGAATTCGGTACTAGTGCTACACTCCAATGCATATGTTGGAATTATAACAGAAACAACTGGAATTCTTTCTGTAGGATATTTTGCTCCTATAGTTTTTGCTTCGCTTTTCATGTTCTACATGATTTGGGGCCTAACTGCTACAATTTTCAATGAAACTCCGCGGGGTGACGCATGGGGAGGAGGAGTAGGACAGGCAACGGGATTCAGCGAAGTTGTCAAGGGTGAGGCTAATTTTGTGAAGTCAAAGCTAGATGATCCAATTGCTTGGATAATGAAGAAGGACTTCTGGAGCACGATTCGACTTCCTCTGCAGTTCTGGAAATACATCTACGCGGTTGTTGGCGGGAGTTTTGTAGTATACCTATTTCTAATGACTCCATCTTGGCTACAGCCGATTCAGATTCCCCAGCAGTTCCAATCTACAGCGGTACCCGCCTTTATGCTCATACTGGTGCTTCTGGTTCAGGTGTCTTGTGTATCCTCTTTGATGAGTTTCATGGATGAAAAAGATCGAGTTTACCTACTGAAAAGCAGCCCACTTCGGACGATCGATATTGTTCTTTCGAAGTATATTCGAAGTGCCTTGGAAGCATGCATCGGATTGTTGCCACAATTGGGATTCCTTGTGTATATTTTCAGAGTTGAAGGTTCAGCCTTTCTTACCAGTCTTGCATTTCCGTTGGTCCTGATTTTCTCGGCTGCCGGAGTTATGATGGGTTCATACGTCCCCGTCTTTACAAACAATCCTTCCAAACCACCGATACCCCTTGCTCTTGCGTTTCCGGTTGTAGATCTTGTTCTAGGAGGACTGATAATGACATTGGTATTACAGAGTGCAGAGGCTTGGACAATCCAGATTATCTTGCCTATACTCACTGTTTTGGTTGTGGGCTTCTTTCTACGCCTATCAGTACAAGCGCTAGACAACTATAAGTGAAATGAGAATCAGCCTCTCATTGTGATTTGTTCGAACGGACAAGTATTAAGTAGAATACGACAATCTGTGTAGGCAAGAAAGGGGACACCTAGCTGAATGATTCGCCATATCAGAACGCACTATAGCACATCAGGTAGAGCATTTGTCCGTCTCCTGAAATGATAATCAATGCTACATGAGAGGACATAGAAGTGGCAGAAGGACAGGAGCGCGAATACAATGGAGTCCTTTCTGGCAAGAATGTAGAAGCAATCGTCAAGATGGCAAACGATGGGATAGTAGCCATCGAAGACGGAATCATTGCTTATTCAAATCCTGCTTTTTGTGAAATGCTGGATGTAACGACGAAAGAGGTCATTGGAAGACCCTTTGAAGATTATCTCGATCCAACAGCCAAACACATGTATACAGAAAATATTGAGGCCTTCGATTTTGGAGAATCCGGACGTCCGAGTTTCAGGGTAAGACTCCTTGATTCGAAGCGACATGTTGTAAACGCAGAAATGAGCACTTCTGATTTCATCTTCAACGGAAAACCAGCGATTCTAGCCATAGTCCGTGATATATCAGAACAGGTTGCCCTAGAAGCATCCTTAGAAGCTTCAGAAGCCCGTTATCGAACCCTTTACGATTCTTCACCGATAGCATATTTCACCCTGAGCAGGCGTGGAATCATCCAAGATGTAAATACCGCCGCCGAGACCCTTCTCGGATACGACACCTCAGATATGCTCCGTCGGAATATTTCATCACTTACAACTGGAAAAGAACGTGGGCGGCGTTCTGCGGACCAAATCGTTTCCGAAGTATTGCAAGGTAAGACCGTACGAGACGTAGAAATGAGGATGCTACATTCTGATGGCAGTACCATCTGGGTAAGCATCACCGCAAGCCCACTCAGTGTTCCTGATGAACCGCCACGAATAGGATTCATGGCTCTGGACATAAATAGACGGAAGATGGCGGAGCTCAAGGAAAAAGAAGAAAGAGAACGAGCTAATCTGTATCTGGATGTAATTACGCACGATCTCTCGAATGTCAATCAGACACTTCTATTCACAATCGGACTTATTGATCAGAGCTTGGACGTTCCACCCGAAATTCAGCAACTGATACGCGAGTCCAACTGGAATATTGATAGAGCAACTCGTATGGTCACCAACTTGAGAATCATCTGGGAGCTGGAAAAACACCCGCCAGAAAAGGAAAGGAAAGATCCAGTCGAATGCATCAATCATGCTATCCAATCTGTACGAGATACGTTTAGGTGGAAGCAGATAGATGTGGATTGCGAAATGGAAAAGGGAGAATTCGAGATTGCTGGAAACAGATTTCTGCGCCATGTGTTTCTTAACGTGTTGACAAATTCCGTGCTTTTCACGGAAGGCGATAATGTTGAAATTGAGATAGTAGCTTCCAGCCAGAGTGACATGGTTAGAATAGAATGCATGGACTATGGAAAGGGCATACCCGACTCCCTGAAAGAAAGCATCTTCAATCGTAATAGCTCAGAACAGCAAATGGTTGGTCGCGGCCTCGGCCTCACCCTTGCTAGAATGGTCATTAATGACCTTGGCGGGCGGATATGGGCGGAAGACAGAGTTGATGGCGACCACACGAAAGGTGCATCAATCGTCATTACATTGCCGCAATGGGTTGAAGAGGCCGAACTCCCCTGCGGACGCAGCAAATGTGTTATCTTTTATGAATCCGATCATTGTCTTTTCTGCGAACCCACCAAAGAGACACTTTTTGGGCTCATACGGGAGCTGGGCATTACAGAGCGATTTGTTGAAGTCATCAATGTAGACGATCCTTCAGTTGTGATTGATGAGGATGAACTTCCAATGTTGCCAATGATTCGTATCTGTGAAGATGAGCTAACAGGCTTTGTAGGGGAGGACAGAATACGCATGAGCCTCATGCGTCTCCTTATGAAAGAATGTTATCCAGGAGCAGCTTAGTGACTTTATACTTCCGGAAAAGAAGAAGAGTTATCGCCTTCTGATTCCTAGTAGTTCCAGTTTAGGAGATATCCTCATGTCATCTTTTGGAATTCAAATCGAGCCACAATTTGGGTACGAATTTAGTGAAATCAGAAGAATAGCCAATGTGGCATTGGAGAATGAGTTTGACACAGTCTGGTTTTCAGATCATTTCATACTCAACCAAGATGCTACAGACAGGATCCTATTAGATCCATGGCTAGTCATGTCTGCCCTGAGCAGAGAGAACAGCGATATTAGGCTTGGTTCACTGGTTTTCTGCAACAGCTACAGAAACCCTGCTCTTCATGCTAAGATGGGGGCAAGCTTAGACAATCTTTCGGGAGGGCGTCTGGAGTTTGGAATTGGGGCGGGGTGGAAGGAACTAGACTACGAAGCCTATGGAATCGAATACCCGGATGATTTGACGAGAATAGAGCAACTCGGTGAAGGAATTCAAATAATCAAGGGCGCATGGACCGAAGAAAAATTCTCCTTTGATGGAAAGTATTACTCTGTGAAGAATCTGATTTCCGAACCTAAACCTGTACAGCAACCCCATCCTACAATCTGGGTAGGCAGCATGACAGGGGGCGACCGCATAGTTGAAGTTGCAGCTCGATATGGAAACGGACTTAACTTAGCATGGTCGTTTACTCCCGATGAATGTCAAGAGATTTTTGGAAAGATGACATCTATGGCCAAGACACATGAGAGGAAAGATGAGCTGAGTAAATCGGTAGGCCTATGGACTCGTTGGTTCAAGAGCAAGCAAGAAATGGAGAAGAAGATAGAAGAAGTAGCCAAAGAGCGAAATATGGAAGTTGCCGACTATCGCGAAAGGGTCAGCTCGGCGCTTTGGGGTGATACAGAAATTATTATTCAACGTGTCAGAGAGTACCAGGAAATAGGGGTAACCCATTTTATCTTCATGTTTCCGTACAGCGAGGAAGAGTCCCAAATCCAAGCATTTGGTGAATATGTTCTACCAGCTGTCAAGTGAAATTTGGTGTGGAAGACATCCTGGAGATATAAGGTCCCTTACAGAGACTTTAATATGAGGGTTTTTCACCAGAAACCAAAGCACTCGTAGAATGAAGCAATGCTTCAACCTCACACTATCAGTCAGACAATTGGACGATTGTCTCAGCTTTCAGATTCATTCAGGTGCAAATAAGATGACACAGGAACACCAGCACAGCGAGGAAGAATCAGTTGTTACCCCACCCCCTGAAGAAAAAGAGAAGCTAGTGGCCATATTTCGGCCAAGCCGTGCTGGAAGACTCATTCATTACGCAGTTGGTTTTATAGCACTGATTTCAGGTACCCTGTTCAATATCATGAGCGCGGGCAGTATCATACCCTACAGCACTATTTCCTGGAATATGGGGGTTGGCTCAATTGTCTTTGGCATTGTGGTCGTCCTTGGGGTCGAAGCCGCAAGGAGATACACGCTGTACATCGTCACGACTTGGAACCTGCGCATACGAACGGGCATCATTAGTAAAGAAACTAGAAGGATATTCTACGACGATATCAGCAAGGTAGAAATTGCTAGTGAACCTCAGGAAATTGCAGTTGGGATTGGGGACGTTGTCATCTACAGGGAAGATGATGGTGATGAACCTGTTCTTGTCATGAAGGATATCAATAATCCCAGAGGTATACGGGAGCTCATTAACAGATTTGTCGAAACCACAGAAGAGCCAACTAGCTGGTCACATGTAGAGAAGACGGTAGTCGCTCCCTGGTAGTAGCTTCAAAGGAAAGTAAGACACATTAGTCACCTTTGTTTGACTAGTTAAGAGGGGCTCCAGGTGAGCGATATCTCAATTAGCTACGAAACGAAAAGCGGTACTGATTCCGAGAAAACTTATTCGAGTGAAACTAAATCCGTGAACCTCTCAGGATGCGATATCACCCACATCGATCTTGAGCAATTCAATCAATTTCAGAATCTCGAAAAGTTGGATTTATCAGCAAACTGGCTTGAGACTATTATCCTGGATCCACTCAGCGAGCAAAAAGAACTCGAATATCTCGATCTCAGTTCTAACAGACTCACACAGATCGATTTGTGGCCCACAGAAAGCATGAATCTGAAGTTTCTTTCACTTGCCATAAACAAAATCCGAAATATCAATTTGGCGCCGTTGGCATTCAGTGTCAAATTGGAAGAACTATACCTTCAGACAAATTCCATCCAGAGTATTGAATTAGTTGCGTTGAGCCATTGCAAGCAGTTAAGATTTCTTCGATTAGATGACAATGATATCTATGCCATAGATCTAGATGCTTTGGCGGGATGTGCCCGGCTACAAGAGCTATTCTTGGAGAGTAATCCTCTTGAGACAATTGATTTAAGCCCACTGAGGGGTTGTGAGCAACTCGAAGGTCTCTGGCTTAGAGATACAGGTCTCCTCGCGATTAATTTGCATCCACTGTCAGAATCAAAAAGTCTCCTTTGGCTTGATTTGACCGATAACGAACTTCATTTCTTGGATATCACTCCCCTCATGAATTGCCGCGACTTGGAATCCGTCATGGTAGATGATTCCGTCATACTGATAGCTGACATCAAGTATAAGGAACGTGATTTCCCCTATGCTCTCAAAAAGTTCCGAGATAGAATGTACTGGCCTGAAAGCTAGACCAGGGCCCGAATCTGACTTCAAGGCCACATTTGCCCTTGTATTATTTAGGCAACACTCATTCTAATCTTTGGTCCCGGCCTTGCTCATTTGTGATTTGATATGGGGCAGCCAGAAGAGGCAGCAGCGAAGAGGACACTGAAAATGGCCGGTGTCTTCCAGGAATTGACTGAAATGTGGATCAGTCGACTGAACAAGTATTTCTCCCAAATCGAATCCCTCGTCGATGGAGAATGGCTGGATTCCTCAGATTTGAAGGGTATATTGCACGAAGCCAAGGAAGCCTCAAATGAAGCCTTAACAGGCCTTGGAAGAGACTTGAGTGCTGAATTAATACAGAAATCCTCAGGCATCATTTCAAGGCATGAAAACGAAAGAGCTTCAATGATAGAAGAAATGAATGATTTGAAAGCTCAACTAGATCAAGCCCTTTCTGCAGACACCAGTCAGCTAATCCGTGAGAACAATTCACTCAAGCAGGCCCTACTGAAGGTTCCAGAATACCAAGTGCTTGATGCTCTCGAAGAAGAGAATGATTCAACATACAAAAAACTTGGAGAAGCCTGCGGCATAAGCACACGAAAGACAAGACCTCTAGTTCGTACACTAGAAGAATGGGGACATGCCAAAATCGATGAGGATACAAGACCTCACGAAATTCATTTCATATCTTCACCGTGGAACAAGAAGCATCCCAATCATCATCAACTGAATCAGGAATTACGAAGCTGTAACACCAGTGAAGAAATCGCGGTTCGCACACCAGATCTATAGCCTGCATGAGGGTTTCTCACAGTAGCAACAGCGCTAATGTGCGGAACGCTCAAAACATAAAGCATGACATTCCCAAAATAGCCTTGAAAGGAGAATCTGGTTTGTTCCGAGTTGATGATAAGCAATTCACTGTATCTTGGCCGCGCAGGTGTATAGCCTGTGGAAAGCAGATGGAAGAAGGTTCAGAGAGATACGGTAAAACCTACGAACGTATTTGGATTGACAGAGAAAGCGGTGCATCTGCAGACAGCAAGGATGCCATAATTGAACGGCATGAAAAAATACGAGCAACACTTTATATCTGCGAGGATTGTAAGAAGGACGCAAAAGAGAAAGCGGAAAGCACAGGCAATAAGTATGAGAAAAGGGAAGAGTCTATGTGCAAGGTTTCATTTGCATTCTTTTTTCTTACGATAGGTCTGTTTGCATTCCAACTCATGTTTCCGATTCTCCAGCTGGTTACATTTGGATTAGCTGCTGTAATACTGATTATTGCCACACTAAGTATGGGAGCAATCTGGTCGAGAATCGCAAAGCGAGCAGAGCTTGTGAAAATGCTGCGAGATAATCCTCCAACAGCGTTTTTGGCGATTGATGTCGATCAAGATGGTAAGCTATTTTTCGAGTTTACCAATCCTCAGTATGTTCACGAATTCAAGAAACTGAATCCCTCATTGAACACAGAAGTGGACCAAGACCCACTTTCGTGGTGATCTCTCAAATAGAGATTGCTTAGAACCATCCCTTGATAGAAGAACATACGAAACCTTCAGGCATAAGGAAGACAACCATATGACAGAACTTGGCGAAGCAAGAAGCACATTCTACTTTGAATCCTGTGGTGAAATCAACACAAAGAAAACGATAGAACTCGCAATAGAACGAGCAAAACTACTAGGCATCAAGACAATGATTGTTGCCTCTGAAACAGGTTTGTCTGCTCTCAAACTCGCAGAAATGTGCACGGATACGGATGTGCGAATCATTGTTGTAACATCCCCAAGAGGCACGAAAGTGGAAGGAACACCGATAGGAGACTTGAGGATAGGCATTGAAAATGGAAGTATTCGAAGCAAACTTCTCAAAGAAGAAGTCGAAATTGTCCAAGGAACAGATCCGTTCTTCTCGATAGATGCGCCATTGCAAGAAATAGGTTTCCCAACTACTACATACATTATCCGTAGAGTCTTCAGCCTATTCGGGTCGGGAATAGGTGTTGGAATCGTAGCAGCTATGATGGCTACAGATGCTGGAGTTGTGCCATCTGGGGAAGACGTGGTTAGCTTAGCTGGAGACTGGATAGGCCTGAGTAGCGCTATTGTGGTCGAAACGGCCAATACCCGGGGTTTCCTGAAACAGGGACCAGTTATCAAGGAGATAATTTGCAAACCCCGAAATCCTCGATACAGCTGGCCAGATTTGGTTGGCTGGAATGGTGATTTGTCTCCGTATGAGAAATTCTGCTAGCCCAGAGTATCCTGTTTAGATGCGTATCTAAAGAATCAGAAAGATTAAGAGAGCTATGGACTAGGTCGACTAGCCGCGCTTCGACAAAAGAGGAATGCATATGGAGAGGGTTGTTATCCCATCTTCGAAGTACGATGGTTCATTGAGAGTCAATAAGAGGTTGTTCTGGACAAAAATCATCAGCGGCATAGCTTTTGGATTCTCAAGCTACTTCGTAACACGATTTACAGAGCTTCCGTGGTATATCTTGATACCGATTTTCTTTGTACCTACACTAATCATATCCGTATTCACAATCAGGAGGACAGTAGGTAATGAAATAGAGACAGCTATGCAGAACCTTATGAAAACAGCACTCCGATACTCTGGAAGTTGGTTGATGGCATACCTGGCGTTTGCAACAATAGCATATTTCGTGGGGTGGTAATGTTGAAGCGAAAACACAAACTCATCATCATTTTGCTTGTCATTGAATTGGCCGCACTACCGGTCTTTTTTGGTCTCCTTCCCACTATGCAACCGTTTGGAATGCCTCTCGACATAGACTACATCTCCAAAGGTCAATACACGGGGAACTACCTTATGTCGGACAATGGTGGGAAGGTCACAATCGTAAATGACCATCTGGAAGTGTTATGGCAAAGCGACATTCCGGAAGTCTTTGTTCATGAGGCAGAGTTGCTGCCAGATGGTGATGTTATTGTATGTGATACTGCAGGTGAACGGGTTTACGAAATCGATATTGATGATCCATCCAGAATTGAATGGGAATGGAATCCAAAGAAGATTAGTGATGTTAATTGGACAGCAGTTGGGAACAGCTGGGGATGGAAAGAATCTGCTTTAGATTATGTTCTGAGTCAAGAGTATCGAGAAGTTGATTGGACGCATATTAACGATGCCGAGTGGGTTAATGGTTCAAGAAAAGGACGAGACTACGATTCCATACTCATATCTATGAGAAATTTCGATATGATTGTTGAAGTGAACTACTCCCAGACAAAGGAAATCATCTGGCACTACGGGGAACCTCTACAGAAAAGCAAGCTCAATCATCAACATAACGTAGATATTAGAGATAATGGTAATGTCATCATTTGTGATAGTGAGAACCATCGTATCGTAGAAATCGATTACGAAACTAAGGAAGTGGTCTGGGAGTATGCACCAGAGTTTCCCGAAGGCGAACTTAGGTGGGCAAGAGACTGCGACGACATTGGAAACGGTACGTACATGATTACCGATTCGAATAATGGGCGTGTATTCTTTCTAGATCGAGACACGAAGGAGATATTGGTGGAGTATGGCAAGGACTTCCTAGTGCAGCCTTACGAATCAGATCTTGTTATGATTGATGGTCAGGAAAGAATCCTCGTAGGTGACTCCCCAGCAACGGCTATTACAATCATCAACCCCGCAGACGGTTCGTTCAAGCATCTTGGTTTCTCATTCATTGCTAACTATATCCGTTTCACAGTTGGGCTCATTGTGGTTTACTACGGATTCATGTTCGCAATTGCATATCAGGAAGCAGAAGGCGATGATATTACTTCCAAATTGAAGAAACACAAGGTCTACAAAGAGCTCATCAACCTTGCAATGATATCCATGATATTCTGGTTCTTGGGCACATTCTACCGGTTTCTAATCGAATTTGGATTGTTTCCGGTCATGGACAGAATCACGTGGATTCTCGCGAGGCCAAGTACTTGAGCTTGGGTTCTGGTGGAGAACCATCAGAGGATGACCAGAATTCGAGACAGACCAAAGACCTTTTCACATTCCGATGTGACAACATCTGAAGTGAATAGAGAATGTTCCTAGAACGCCCTGACGAGTATCCTCTTGATCAAATGGTTGATGTTGCAGCAGGTCGAACTCGGGCAGATATTGTTTTGAAGAATGGTTCGGTTGTCAATGTCTTTACTGGCGAAGTAACTGAAGGGGATGTAGCTATCCATGGTGGCTACATAGCAGGAATCGGTGAATATCAGGGTAGAGAAATCATAGATATAGAAGGGAAATATGTTGCACCCTCGTTTATTGATGGCCACGTTCATGTCGAATCGAGTATGGTCATGCCGCTTCAATATGCGCGAGCTGTTGTTCCTCACGGTACTGGTGCAGTAGTAGCAGACCCCCATGAAATAGCGAATGTACTGGGCATGGAGGGCATCATGTACATGAGCAAGAGCATGCGTGGAGGACCAATGAGTTTCTACATCATGATTCCATCCTGTGTACCATCAACTGAGCTAGAAACAAACGGCGTATCCCTCGATTTCTTGGACATAAAGCCTCTCTTGAGTGAAGACTATGTTTTGGGTCTGGCAGAAGCTATGAATTACCAAGGCGTGGTTACCCGAGATCCAGACATATTTGAAAAAATCCGAGTGACTCTAAAAAGAGGGAAACGAATCGACGGGCATGCTCCCGGTCTGGAAGGCCTTGATTTGAATGCTTATGCAGCAGCAAGGATAACATCGGAGCATGAAGCAACAACCTTGGTAGAGGCAAAGGAAAAACTCGCAGCAGGAATGCATATTCATATCCGAGAAGGCTCAACTGCTCGGAATCTGGCGGATTTGGCTGGAATCATCAAACCAGAAACAGCCATGTTCTGTAGCTTCGTGACCGATGACCGCAATACGCTCGACCTTATTGAGCGTGGGCACATCGATGGTATGATACGCACCGCAGTCGAATTAGGCGTTGACCCCATTCTGGCAATCAAGGTGGCTACAATATCGACAGCCAGACATTATGGAATCCATCAGGCAGGAGCTGTTGCTCCTGGTTATCACGCAGACCTAGTCGTATTGGACTCACTCCAAGATATTGGTGTAGATATGGTCTTCAAGAGTGGCCATCTCGTTGCTAAAGACGGCAAAATGACTGGAGAATTTGGCGTTAAGGAATCACCCCATCTGAGGAGATCTGTAAACATCCATTGGCTGGAACCTGAAGATTTCCAAGTGCCGGCAAAAGGAGACAGAATGAATGTCATCGGGATGGTACCAAATCAAATAGTCACGAATCATCTAATCGAAGAAACCAATATAGAAGACGGACTTGCGGTACCTGATATAGACAGAGATTTGGCCAAAGTCACAGTTATCGAAAGGCACAACGCCACTGAGCCGCAGGCCATTGGTTTTGTGAAAGGATCTGGTATCAAGGAAGGTGCGATGGTATCTTCAATTGCACATGACAGCCATAATATCGTAGTTATTTCAACAAACGATGCGGATCTCATAGAAGCTGCTGTTCAAATTCTTAGAATGCAAGGTGGGATTTCCGTTGTACGAGATGGTGAGATTCTTGCATCACTTGCACTCCCCATTGCAGGACTCATGTCCGACCAACCGATAGAGCATGTGAGTGAGAAACTAAAAGATTTGCGAGAAGCAGCCCAAACCATTGGAACATCACTTGAAGAGCCATTTATGGCGATGGCGTTTCTATCGCTACCCGTGATTCCAGAGTTGAAAATAACCGACAAAGGGCTCGTTGATGTAGATAAGTTCAGGATTATCGATCTCTTCGATATCTCGAACTAATCCGTAAGACCAAGCTCTTCCTTGGCAGCTTGAATCTGTTTGCGTTTCTTGTAGCCAGTGCGTATTGCAAGGAGGGACCCGCTAAACACCATGAGGGTAGCAATACCGAATGCAACGAACAGAATTGGCAAAAGATATTGGTTAGGAAGGGATAGCAAATTGAAGAAGAGCCCTCTGAAGATCAGGAAAGCCGCTTCTATAATCAGCATAACGACCAAGGCCATACCGGCTGCAAGTTGTCTTTCGTGCACATACACCTGCAAGGATGTCTGCAGGAGGAAGGCAGAAAGAAGATTCCCGAGAATGCCTAGTATAATGACGGTATCTCCGGGAATAAGCAGATTGGGAATATTAGTCCAACCCCAATCAGTGAAGAACCGAATATAGAGCATACTGATGATGAATACTAATTCAAATACCATCATGAGGATAGCCCCTAATCCTGTGACCCGCAGAATCTTGTTGTCAACATCATTTGCCCATTCCATATTGGTAAGTCGGTGATATTCCTCGTTGAGTGGTTTGGCCCAGCTGCTTTCAGACTTGCACCTTGACTTGGTACAATTTACGATGGTAAACAGCTTGCCGCCATAATCAGCAACCCTTTTCTCCATACACTCTTCACAAAGCAAATCCCCACACACATGGCAGACGCCTTTTGCAAGCCTGCCAGGATGATTGACGCAATCCCTATCTTGATCTGGACCCAAAACTGGACTTGCGCAATATTCGCACCGATTCACCTCATCATTGTGAATCACCCGAACTGGACCACCACATGCTGGACATCTTATCGTTTTGGCCATACTAGTCACCCCTCTTCGTACTTTTGCCTGCAATAGCCGCTTGCTGTTGCCACGGTCTGGTTGTATCTCGGAGTGTTGATTCCTTCTGCTTTGCTGGCTTGTCCTCGGTCAGCTCCTTCTCACGAGCCTCCGCCAAGGAAACAAAATCCGTGTGCCGGATAATCTTGTACGTTTCATAGGCTACGCCAATCAGTCCAGCATAGAACAAAGCAGGAACAATGACCAAAGCCCCAAGAAGCAGTAGTGCGCCCACCAAGACCGGTATGGCCACGATAATCACAACCATTACGATGAGAAAACCGATGGCATTGTCACGGTCCCTTCCTCTGCTAGAGCGCATCATCGATTTTGCAACTCTCAGAGCTCCAGCAAGAACATATTTCATGGCACCGGCGTACTTCCCAAGGAATCTTCGATAAAGACCTCCAACCTTTGAGAAGCGTCCGCCTGCTTCGTCAAAGAGATCATCAATTGGTAGAACCAACGACGTGGTTGTAACGGCTGGACGATACCGTCCTTCAAAGCAGTTTTGGCAGAGATACACATTCGAGCCGTCCCATCGTTCATCAACGGGTGGCTCCTGAGAAGTCAAGCAACGTCGGCAGAAATAATCTCCACATACAGCACATTTGGCTGCGGCAAGATACTCTGGGTGATTCTCACATGGCACGAAGACACCTGAAACCGCAAGGGAGACTCCACAGTAGTTGCAATCCACTGTGTTATCATCTTGCATTTCGCTCAAAGGATTTGCTCCTCCACAGTTAGAACAGAGAATGGCCATACCCTCTTCTGTTTCAAGGCGACGGACATCCATGATCTCCTTTGCTTTCTCATCTGAAATACGGGATCCATCGGGAGCAATCATTTTGGTTTCTAGGGGTGAGGGAAGCAATCCATCCTCAATCAATGCGGCACGGCCACGGTCCCGAACTATAACCGCACCAGGTGGGGGAACAGCTTGGTTCCATCGAGCCAAGAGATAGAGAATGACTGCCGATTCAATTCCCAGAATCAGTGCAGCGACATTCCCAATCTGGATATTAAAGGTATATCCAAACCATGGGAAGGTCCAACTGTAGTCGATACCTTGGGTGTACAGAAAGTAGCCAGACACAGCAACCGCAAAAACACTGTAACCCAGCTGAGCAAAAACGGCCCATCGACGCAAATCGTCAACGTAGTTTCCTATGACCAAACAAGGAATTGCCACTCCCACGAATATAAGGAGGGCATAGATTGGGCCCATCCCAGCAAAATCGATGGCTCCAAGTAGAACAGCAGCTAGGAGTCCAGCAGAAGCCAGGAGTCCCAGAAATCCAAACCCCATTTGCGTGAGGCCAATGAGTCGTAAGCCATGGGGTCTATCATGAATCGTGTCCATCTCATTATTTGTATCTGTCATATCTCCTCACCTATGAGATGATACAATGGTACTACTTGTTGCTATGTGCCCACTTATTCCTTTTTGAATCTAATCAGTCCCAACAATGTCACATAGGGAATAGCGCCAAGAACTATGGAAAACCATTTTCATTTCGCATCTTCCTGAACCAAGGAATTGCCCCACCAGCTTGGAGAATATCTTTCATCACGCTTGGAAGGGGTTCACCAGATATTGTATCGCCTGAGTCTTTGATTGTCAGGGTTGCTGATTCAAGAGACACCTCAACTTCCGCCGCATCTGGAATAGAAGAGGTTTCTTCAATCCTCATAATCGGCAATCCGATGTTGATTGCGTTCCGATAGAATATCCGGGCAAATGACTCCGCAACAACACAGCCAACACCTGATTCTTTGATGACCTGTGGGGCCTCCTCTCTCGAAGAACCGCCACCAAAATTTTTCCCCGCAACAATAACATCATCTTCCTCTACTTCGTCAGCAAACTCAGGTCTTGGTATCTCTAGTGTATGTTTGGCCATCTCTGAATAGTCAAGAAGAGTAAGATAGCGACCCTGAATGATCTGGTCAGTATCGATATCATCACCGAAAACCCATGCTCTGCCAGTTATGGTATCATACCAAGTCATGATGAGAGCCTCCTCGGATCAGTAATCTTTCCTTCCAATGCGCTTGCAGCAACTGTTGCGGGAGAGGCGAGATAGACAAGAGAATCTGGATGTCCCATGCGCCCTCTGAAATTACGATTGGTGCTTGAAATCGCTACTTCACCCCTGCCAAGGACACCCAAATGTCCACCAATGCATGCTCCACAGGTGGAGTTGGTAATCACAGCACCTGCACATATGAGAGTCTCAAGAATGCCAGCTCGCATTGCTTCAAGGTATACCTCGGTGCTTGCCGGTGTAACTATGAATCTAGTATCGCGATCAGCTTGTTTGCCCTCAACAATCTCCGCTGCAATCTTCAAATCCTCGAATCTTCCGTTAGTACACGATCCGATGAAAGCCTGGTCAACTGGCGTTCCCTCCACCTCTGAGACTATCTTTCCATTAGAAGGACTATATGGCGTTGAGACAATAGGTTCAAGCGGTTCTTCCTCCAGGTCAAACGTCAGAGTGTCAACGTACTCGGCATCGTCATCGGGTTCTACCGGCGACCATTTGGCTCTAGGAGCGTAAGAACGCATCCACTTTCGGACTGCTGGATTGATCTTCATTGGAGCACATTTCGCTCCTGCCTCCACGGCCATATTGCACATAGTCATGCGTGATGCAACGGACATGGAGTCAATGACAGGACCATGAAACTCTAGTGATTGATAATTTGCACCATCAGGCCCGAGTTCAGTCAGTATCTTGAGAATCAAATCTTTGCTCATGACTCTGTGCGATAGTTTGCCGATAATATCAATGCGAATGGACTCAGGTACTCGAAACCAGTTTCGACCGGTAGCAGCTACAATGGCACTATCTGTAGATGCAAACCCAGTTGAAAACGCGTTGAATGCACCGTAAGTTGTAGAGTGGGAATCCGATCCGATAATCAAGTCTCCTGGCTTCACAAATCCCTTTTCAGCCATGACCTGATGTGCTATGCCGCAGTTAACGTCACAGAAGTGTGCTATGTTTTGTTCTTTGACGAATTCCCGTATTCTACGATGCATTTCGGCAGTGCTTGCATCTGGTGCCGGTGACCAATGATCATTTGCAACAAGCATCCGATTCGCATTCCAGACCTTCTCGACTTCCATTTTTTCAAGAACGGGAATGATTCTTGCTAACGCTTCGTTCACCATCAGGAAATCAACATCAGCAATAACTGTCTCACCAGCTGCGGCGGTTCCTGATTGAGTATGATTTCCAAGCAACTTCTCAGCTAGTGTAAGGCCCAATATCTTCACCTATTTGTATCGATTTTTGCCATTGCCTGAACAACAGCATTCGTGACTTCCCTCGTTGTCGAGGGCTCGACATCCTTCCACAGCCCCTTACAAATATCTGGAGTGCGAATGCTTCCATTCTTCAAGACTTCTTGTACGGCATTTTCAACAAGCAAAGATGCCTCTTTGCATCGCTTATCTTTTCGCTTCGAACCAAGCCAATCATACATCATTGCTACTGATAGAATAGAAGCAATCGGATTGGCCTTGTTTTGTCCAGCTATATCCGGTGCGGAACCATGAACTGGTTCGAACATGGCTCGTTTGTTTCCTATGTTTCCGGAGGGCGCCATACCGAGACCTCCTTGTAGAGCACCTGCGAGGTCACTGATTATGTCCCCGAACATATTTGGGGCCACCAATACATCATAGAATTCAGGCTTAGTCAGGGCCCAGAGTGTCCAAGCATCAACATATGCAAAGTCTGTCTCAATATCCTGATAATCCTCTGCTACTTCCTTGAACATGCTTCGGAAAAGTTTGCACCCGGCAAGCATATTGCTCTTATCAACACATGTCACACGGCTTCGACCATCAAGTGGAGCCCCATCACGTCTTTTAGCCAAGTCAAAAGCATATCGTATAACCCGGCTCGAGCCTCTCTTTGTAATCAGCCGGCTATCAACTGCAACTTCCGTCTCTGCTCCCCGCTTCAAAGCCCCGCGAGTGGGTACGTACAGACCCTCCGTGTTTTCTCGAATAATCACCATATCAATGTCATTGTGATTCTTATCAGCCAAAGGTGTTGGAACACCTTCGTATAGTTTTGCGGGGCGATGATTCGCATAGAGATCCAGCTCTTGCCTCAAACCGATAACTATACTGTGACCTGCGTGTTTTCCGTCCGGCAACTTAATAGGGTCGCCCCTCGCGTCACATGCTCCAACTGCTCCAAACAAGATGGCATCTGCCTCGGTTTTTGTAAATTCTTCTGCTTCAATGGACCACTCGCGGCCTTTGTCAACATAATACTCTGCACCTACAGAAAATATCTCAGGCTGAATATGAATGCCTCCAATCAAACCAGCCGCTTCTTCCATGACCCTGATAGCTTCAGGAATCACCTCTTTCCCTATACCATCACCCGGTAGCACGGCCACGTTGTATGTCCTAGCCAATTTCTATCACCTTAGGCATTCTCTCTAGGCAATGAATTCCTCATTGCACGAGGCTATCCTGACCCTTATTGGAAACGGATTTATACCCTTTATGTTGAACTCGGCCCAATCAGCCTTTCAGCTCCAATATGCTGATAAGGGTTGGTTAACGATAACCGAACCAAGCAAGCACTATAAACTAGAACCTAGGTGGCTTAGCCAGAAATGACAGAGATTCCGATGCCATCCGATTACACGCCCACCGACGAAGAGGATGAAGAAGACGAAGGATTCTGCGACAAATGTTGCGAATGTTGGTGCCAGTTAGTCGGAGCAATTATCCTGATTGGACTGCTGATAGCCATATTTACGGCAGTTTTCTAATAGTCGGCTTGCGGTCTTCATTGGTTTAGGAGCAATGCAGCGGATTAGAAACATTGAAGTCCTAAGAAAGTTCCTGGGTCTACAAGGAGAATAGCACAATTCTCTTCCAACAGGTAGGAAAAACTGGTGTCTGATACAACAGAAGAAAACGAACCAGAGATTAGCCATAACATAACTGAGATTAGTGACGAAATTATCCACGGCGAGAATTGCTCACGAATTGAAAGAATGATGAGGGCACTTGAGCTAACAGAGGGGGTACAGATTGCAAGACGCTACCTAGCAATGAATGCCTTTGATGGTGCTTTAACAATGCTGGGTCTTCTATTGGGAGGCTTAATCATGTTGTATCAAGAACCACCACGGACAGTGTTCAATTCAACTCTATTGGGAGCAATAGGAACTAGCTTGGCCATGGCTATCTCAGGTTTCAGCGGCTCGTACCTTACCGAAAGCGCAGAGCGAGACCGTGAAGTTGAAGAAATGGGCAAGGCCATGCTTTGCGATATGAGCGAGTCCATGTATGCGAGAGCCACGAAAACGACTTCAGTTGTAGTGGCAATCGTTGACGGAGCCTCACCAGCTGTAGCTGCGTTCATTGTCATTATTCCGTTGCTTACGGTAAGATTCGGTCTCTTCGATTTCTTCACGTCATTCTATGCCGCGATTGTTGTATGTATGATTCTGCTGTTTGTGTTGGGTCTCTTTCTAGGAAAGGTTTCGAAGAAAAGCATCTGGAGATATGGCGCCAAGACATTCCTAGCAGGCATAATTACCGCATTACTCATGTATCTCATTTCGATATACACCGGAGCAACCCCCTAGAATGCTTATATATGGAAAAGAAAAGCAAGTTCAGGGATGCTTTAATAATCTCATAGGAGAGGAAGCTAGTAGAACAAGTGAGGGCTTAAGATGGCCAGAACAAGAGAGGACTTCAAGAAAGCTTTCAATAAGAGACTCAAGGCAGCAACTGAAGATGAGCTCCGTATTGTGATAAAGGAGCAATACCGAGAGGCATTCGACGTGCTTACCGATTGTGAAAACGCAGGCCTCATCCCGGGCATAATTGGGCCGCCCGGTGTGGGAAAGACACTACTTCTTAGAGCATATGCAAAAAAGAGCGGAAGGGATTTTCATTGGGTGACTGGCGATGAAGGTGTAAGGCCCTCACATCTCGTAGGTTCTTATAATCCAGCACTGGTTCTTGAGCGAGGCTTCAGTCTCGATTCATTCGATCCAGGCCCCATGTTGAAATGCATGGTTTTTGGCGGAGTATTTGGTCTCAATGAGGCAAATCGACTACCTGAGTACGTGCAGAACTCACTTCTGGAACCGCTCGAAGAGAGAATGGCCAACGTTCCCAGAATAGGTCGTATCTCGGCTGATGAAGAATTCTTCGCAGTGCTTACAATGAATCCGGAAGAAATGGCTGGCGCACATAGGTTAAGTGAAGCGCTTCGAGATCGAATCCGTGTATGGATACGACTTGGATATCCAAGAAAAGAAACGGAGATTGAGATTGTAAAGGTCAACTGTCCAGAGTACAAACTCTCTGATCATGTTCTAGAAACAATCTATGACCTCGTGTCGTCCACCAGGCAATCTACGGATATAGAGATACCAGCATCAATCAGAGCCGGGATATCCATTGCACGACTAGCATCTGAGATGGGACAAAGAAAGAGAAAGAAGGATGTGAATCATTCAATCCTCTCAGAAGCAGCAAACTACGTCCTTAGTGGGGCATTGCGATTTAGGCCGGGTGTTGATCCCGAACCAGCTGTGAACCGTATTATCAGATCCACCATTGGAGGGAGAGGAGCTAGCCAATAATGGGGACAAAAGCAAAAATCGATCCTATTCCCAGCATGGTAGTAGAATTTGCTCACGAGTTTGTCTCTCGAATGAGGGCCCGCAAGGATCTCAAGCAAAAACCAAGCATAAGGCAGACAGAAGCCATTCCTCAATTCTTGAGTGCACGCTACTTCAAACAAGGAAGGCTTAGCCTCGACGATTTGGTTGAAGCCGCAGTATATACGACATTCCCGGCTGATCAGAAAGTGGCAAGGGATGTAGCTGAAGATATCGTACTTGGAAGAGAAGATGAGGAAAAGACGATACTCGAAACGCAGCAAAAGAAAGAAGCGCAGAAGAAAGCAAAAAAGGCAGTCACTGATTCACTCAATCAAGTCATCAATTCCATATTGCGAGAACAGGAATTATCTGAAAAAATTGAAACCGACAAAATAGCGGATGGTTACAACTATCTGCGAAATCTGAAAAGGGCAGACAAAGATGACTTGTTGAATTCAGCTACTGACTATCTCACAGAAGGCGACATAGTCTTACGAGGCATTTCTAATGATGAAAGGCTGAAACAGGAAGCTTCCCAAGAGCTACAAGAACGGATTGGTGGTCTCAGCTCTAGGGATATCGAGAATTCCAAGACACTAGATAGCCTTGATCAGGTTTGTTCATCACATAACAGAGCTGAATCTCTAGCAGCCAAAGCGCTACGAGGAGATTCAGAAGTCGAGAAGAAATTCAATGACCTGGCCCAGCGAGATTCTGCTACTGCAGCTCGGGCTCTATCACATATGAAGGATATTGGGTCTCCAAAAAAAGCTAAACGAAATGCTATGCAAAAGCAGTTGGAGGGTTCAATTCAAAATCTAGAGGAAATGGCTTCTTACGCTTCTCATCTTAATGAAGTACCCAAGAATGCTGATTCTCATGTGCAGTCAGCTCCCAAGGAATTTCCCATTGACGAAGCAATGAGAATGGCAGACCGAATCAAGAAACATACTGGAAAATCACTTCATGATCAACTGATGAAGGAATATGATTCTCAATTCAACGAAGGGGCGTCAAAAAATGTAGATCATCATCAACTTGCTGACAACGCTACCCCACAACAGCATTGGAAGAATCTGGTTGAGAAAGTAACAGATAGAACTATGGACCGAGCACAGTCACGTTCTGCACCGGCTGAATATTTGCTCAAGAAACTGGCACAACACAGCAAGCTAAGCAATGACTTACCGGGACAATGCAGAAGCACTTGGAATGAACAGATGCAACGGCTTAGTGATGAGGCAATCAAGCAATCGCAATCAAAAGCACATATGCGAAAGAATGTCAGGAGAGCAAGAAGAATGGGCACCAGTCCCTCAGAAGAGGCCATTCGTCAGAGAGGACAAGAACTGGGAATGAGTGAAAGCGAGATTCTCGAGTTGGTGAACCCTTCTTTCCAAGTTGCCAAGAAGCTGATTAATCAAGGTGTTAAGGACTTCGATCGATTGCATGGACTGATATCCTCCGCTGGACTCAGTCAATCTCAGCTCGAAGAACTAGCCGACATGGCAAACAAAAAGGGAAATGCTTCAGCGCTCGGAGCGGTTGGGCATGTTGATTTGCACGCCGCGTTGGGAATGGGCAGAGGGAGGAGCAGAGGAGAACCAGATCCACAAAGAGCAGACATGGCACTGAGGGGTTTACTTGGGGGGCCAGCCACAAATATTGTGACAATTTGGTATACCTACCGAGAAAACCTTCCACCCGAATTCAAGAGAAGACTAAAGCAAATTGCGAAACGTCTGCTGATAGATCTTGGTAAAAGCTTCGCTCGGGCAGTAATGGGCTCATCGATGTTGGGCGGTATCCAACCATCCACAACAGTGCGTCCCTTCCGCATCGGTGATGATATTGATCTCATAGATCTTGAGGAGACCTTGTCACATCTTCTTTCCGAAGGACGTACGGATTTCCGCACGTTGCGGCCAGATGATTTCCTAATCACTGAAACATATCATGGCCACAGGGCGTTCTACTGGGCTCTTGACAAAAGCGGTTCAATGCATCATCCGAAGAAACTCGGTATGCTATCGATTTCAGTCATGGCAGGACTTTATGGTATCCAAAAAGACGACTTCGGCGTAGTTCTCTTTGACCATGGAACGCATATCGTCAAGGATATAGCAGATCCAACAAAATCAGTAGAGAAAGTAGCATCGGATCTTCTTGATCTTAGAGCCAGTGGGGGTACTGGGGGTGCGAGTTCGATTAGGCTTGCCCTTCAGAATCTCGAGAAAACAAGAGCAAGAGAAAAGATATTCATCTTTTGTACAGATGTTTATCTGAGCGACCAGTCAGAATGTGTTGATTTGATGGCCAAAATCAAAAAACAGGGAATTGACACAATTCTTCTTGTACCAGCAGCTGAATATGACCGAAAATCAGCTGATGAACTGGCCAAGTCATCTCACGGAGTTGTTCTTGATATTGATTCCGTTGATGAATTGCCTCAAAGGCTGTTGCGGCTGACTAACTACTGATCACGAGGTACAAAGCCCCTTTGCGAGCCAAGAGTTTTCTCACGCACATCTGATATCCACAGCCTATAGGCGCAGGGGTACTCTTCATCACGTAATTCTAGGAATTCTCTTGAGAAGATTTGCCTCATCATTCGCATGAATCGATAGAAAGGTGTTTCTTGTTCAACAATTTCCGCAATACAGCTGATTTCATAACTCAACCATGGTGGTGAGCCGTTCGTAGGCCAGGAGAAATGTAGAGTTACACGAGGGTTTTTCCTGATATTCTGATAGCTTCGATCACCATACATCTCAGCTATACCGAAACGAAATCTGTCAATCAGGGTCTCTTCCAAGTAGAGATTCCGATAAAGCGATATCCGATCATCCATGGTGTCTTCAAAAGGCTGGCCAAACATTTCCAGCAGATTACCTTCTAGGTCATCAATCCGTTCTGCTATCACATCGTCCTTGAGTGTAAGCCGTACAATCTTAGTAGCGGTATTTACCGGAAAGGGTTTGTCTCTGTCAAATGTGACCAGAGTTGGCTTCATGATATTTGAGCGCCATATGCCTCGGAAGATATCGACATCATCATCAAGCATATCAACTGCATTCAGCATACCTGAGTATAGAGGATTTGGCATCGCATTAAGGGGAAAGCCCAAGGTCACAGCTTCGTCAGTTACGACGATTCGACGTGATTCACGGTCTACAAGGTGTACTGCTGAATGCCTTTCATCTGCCAAACCTAGCTTTCTCCTATTGCTGCACATAGAGTCGTGTTTGTTTAAATCTCTGTCCCTCAAATTCATGCGGAAGCAAGATAAGACCGGACTAGCAAATAAAATAAGGTACCAAAGCGAAGTACACACACTACAAAACCTGAAGGTTTGAGATTTGACAATGCTAGAGGCTCTTGAAATAACGGGGGATGCGGATTTGGTAGAGATAGAGCCGGATAAAGCAGAAACTAGAACAGATCGGGTGCTCGTCTTCATAGACCATGAGAATGAAACCATTTACTTGTGGAGGGGTAGCAAGGCAAGTGTCTTCAAGAAGCTCAACGGTACAAGAGTGATTGCCAGATTAAGCCACAAGTACCCGAATTACAGAATCAAGCCTATTGCAGAAGGACGGGAGCCGGCTGCATTCAAGAGTCTACTCAAGAGGCGCTAGTTCCAGATGCTCATCTCGCGAAGCTGACTACCATACGTAGATGCGTTAGAAGGTGTAGGATAGATGGCCATTGATTTGCGGGCTTATCTGCGTCTTATCCGAAATATCACGAGGGGTCTCATCACGAGAACCAAGATCATAGCCGCTCTTAATCATGATGAATGGAAGACCGTATCAGAAATTGCCAGTGAAGTCGAAGTCGGGCCAAGTACAGTAAGATATCATCTCAAAAATATGCAGAAAGAAGAGATTGTTAAGAAAGAAGAAGACGGTCCTGGCTGGAGACTTGAAGAAGGACAGAAGAAAATAACCGATTGGGTTCCATCTTCCGAGAAGGACAAAGCGGAATCGGAATGAGCTATTTCAAATATATGCATTATTTTTTATGGGGCACATGAAGATGAATGATGTGCATCCATTATGCCTGATACCGTTGTAGGGTCAATTCAAATAACTACAGAACGTAGCATCCAAGTTAAGGAGATAACAGGTTCAATACATCAGTGGTTGCGGGAGAATCGGGCAGATGAGGGCATATTGACAATCTCAAGCAAACACACGACAGCTGGTGTAACCATAAACGAGGCAGAATCGGGATTGATGCGCGATATAGAAAATCATCTGAAGGAATTAGTGCCTCGCAACAAAGGCTACGAACACGATAGAGTTGACAATAACGCTCACGCACATCTGATGACTTCACTTATCGGGTCGACGGAATCTGTCCCAGTAAAATCAAGTGAATTAGTACTCGGAACCTGGCAACGCATTTTATTCGTCGAATGCGACGGGCCCAGAAGCAGGAGTGTCAGCTTGGCATTTGTTGGACGGCTAACGTCCTAGCTGTGCATCGATTCTATTGCATTGGTGAATCAGTCGGAACAAGATACTGTCCGTGGATAGCACCGCTTTTCTGCTGGCTGTATTTGTGTCGCACCGTTGGAAAAGTCTCTTTCATTAGTTTGTGCACTTCGCGTTTCTTGATGTTGTTCTCTTTGTACCGCACTGTCACCTTCACGAATTTCCAGCCATGCATTCTTACATCAATAACCTGCACAGCATTTTCTTTGAATCGCTTCTCAGTATCTTCAAGGAAATTCTCGACGTTTTCTGCATTCTTCGCAATATTTGATTGAGCACTCATTTCTTCCTCTTCCCTGTTTTTTCTCTCATCTCTTCCAAGGAGGATCTATGATTTGAACTTCATCCTCTTTGGTTGCCAACTACTCTTGAGACAAATAACCGCCTTATCAATAGCCTGCTTCTTGCAGTTGAATGGTTGTTGGATATAAGAAACCTGTGAATCATATCCTAATCTCACCACACACCCATTCACGAAATCCCATCTGGCATGAATTATGAGCGGTACTTGAAAAGTGCTACTTCATGTCCTTCCATGAATTCCCATTCACCTTTCATCCCCTGGGAAAGAGCCCCCACCTCAATGTGTAGCATGGCGATACCACAATCCAATCGTCGTTCCTTCAGGTTCTTTTCATATCTGTCAGCGACGCTAACCTTCACTCCCTCAGGTTCAATACTGAATCTCCAGGGCTGCCTGTTTGCAGCTGAGGGAGCAAGTCGGGCCAACTCCAAGCAATACTGTAGGCGTTCATCCTGTTCTGTTGGTTCATTCACCATCAATTCATCGAGAGGCTTTCGGTTACGGGACCCTGTTGCCTTTTTCAACACCTTCTCGGAAATTGTCAAGTCATTCTTGGCATGTCCAACAGGCGTA
Organism: Candidatus Lokiarchaeota archaeon; assembly: GCA_014730275.1. Lineage (NCBI taxonomy): Archaea > Promethearchaeati > Promethearchaeota > Promethearchaeota archaeon. The sequence continues at coordinate 27,947 of WJIL01000135.1, forward strand.
ACAGCCAGTACTGCTTCATTCGGTTCGATATCGATCCGTAGTTCTGCGTCAGTTTGTTTCAGCCAGCCGCCAATCCAACATGTATCAAGACCCATTGTGGTAGCTTCCAAAATCAGACCTTCACCAGTATAGCCCAGTGCAGCATAGCCGTTCGGATCCGTTTCATCAACAATGAAAGCCATGTATGCCTGAGCGCCAGAGATTTTACCAAAGGGTCCGATTGCTCCTCGCACTATTTGTTCGGGGGATTCTTCAACAAGCAGGCTTCGAACACTCCCAAAAGGCTGAAACTCCTCACAGAATTGTCTCAAGTGCGAGGCAGCTTCACCTTCGAGCTGCTTTTCGCGGTATTTTCTTCGAGAATGTCTTGCTGAGATTGCTTCTGCCCATCGTTCTGCCGGAATCTTCATGTCATACCTAAAATGAAATCCACCTTTATACTTGTGGTCTACATAATCCCGCTATGCATATAATGCACTATTTTACAGGAATATGGTGCATACAATTCATAAATTTCATAAGTATAAATTATAGAATGATACATGAGTAAGGAGGATATGGAGAATGGCGAGGACAGATGAGAGTATAAAAAAAGACGTGGCTGATTACCTGTATTGGGACGACCGCGTTGATTCGTCCGACATCAGTATCACAGTGGATCACGGAGAGGTTACCCTCGAAGGAACTGTTGCAGACTATACCTCTTCGAAGAACGCTGTGCTTGATGCTTGGGACGCTGAGGGTGTGACCAAAGTCGAGAACAATCTCGATGTAGAGATTCCGACCGAGGTTACCGTTCCAACCGACTCGGAGATTGAATCCAACATCAAGAACATGCTGGAATGGAACTCCAGTATTGATGCTTCAGAAATCGACGTAGATGTCTCAGCTGGTGTTGTTACGCTCGACGGTACAGTCGATGCATACTGGAAGAAGCTGAGAGCTGAAGATGTTGCGTCGAGAGCCACTGGCGTACTCAATGTCGCCAATGAGCTCGCTGTTGTTCCAACTGAGGATGTCCTTGACAAGGCCATTGCAGAAGACGTTGTCTCAGCACTTGAGACCAAGTTCACTGTCAACGCGGATGATGTTGACGTGAAGGTAGAAGAAGGCGTTGTAACCTTGTCAGGAACTCTGCCAAGTTGGACCTCATACCGTTCAGCAATGGACGCGGCTGAGAATACCCTTGGCGTCACTGACGTCGTCGATCAGCTTGTCATCGAATAAGCTGACTAATCAGAGCATGGAAGGGGTTTCACCCTTCCAGCAGTCTATTTTCTTTTATTTTCATCTGGCACCCAGATACTATCGTACCCCGGTCCAATCTCAGTTACCCATCTTGTTTTTTCTAAGCATCACAACGATTATCACAACCACTATAGCAGCTGCCGAGGCACCGACCACTAGTAATAAACTATCATCGAGTTCCACAGGTGGGGGTGTGGTTGTTGTAGATGCTGTGGTTGTGGTGGTAGTAGAGGTTTCCGTTGTTGTTCCAGTGGTAGTGGTTGTTGTTGTTGTGGTGCTTTCCATCAGTACCGTCACCATGACAGTATCCTTGCCGGTATTTCCAACTTCGTCAGCAAACACCACCGTATAGTTGAAGGTACCAAGAGAAAGCTGATCTAGGTCGACGGTCACAACCTCATCCGAGTCAGTCCAATCACCAGTATCGTACAGGCTCCCGTTCTTGTAGATGGTATATGAGTACGGATGCACATCGCTTGCGCTCCAAGCTATTTCATGCCCGCTCGTGCCCTCGTAGAAACTGATATCCTCCACAGCTTCAACAGCCGGGTCGGTACCATCCACCAGAAATGTGAAATTGGCGTAAGCGGAGTTTGATGCTTGATCTTTGGCATAGACATGCAACGTATGCCACCCATCACCCGCAATCATTGGAATCGAGGGGAACCACGTAGCAGTTTCGTTTGAAGAGGCATCGTCCCAGTGATAGAATACATCTTCAGGATTGTTTTCGGTTAGGCTAAGATTCACCAAAACTCCTGGCGCTTGTAGTGTACCGTTTGCTGGTGCTGTTAAGGAAATAGTCGGTGCGTCATTATCCAACTCGAAAATGTAATGCTTGTGTCGCCAGTATCCCCATGTATCATTAGCATAGACGTGTAGATGTTTGTTTCCAACGACACCATTGATTGTTGTTTGATAGGGTTCTGACCAAGTATGATTGCTGACACCCCAACTATAGAAGACAGTATCAGTATCGTCATCCGTAACGTCTACGTCCAGTAGCGTTCCATCTTGGACCACGCTGTTATTGGCTGGTGTAGTGAGGACTATCGCCGGAGGATCATCGGTTGTGAATACGTAAAGCGCTGAATCCTCTTTTCCGCCGGTGTCATTGACGTAGACTCTTAGAGTATGACTCTCTTCTCCGGTCGGTTGTATTGCAGTATACGGATCTGTGAGGGTTGTATTATCCGCACCATCCCAACTTGCTAGGACAGTGTGTACCATATCAAAGTCATCATCCACTGAAAGCTGAATCTCCCATCCACTTGGAACAACCGTTTCATTAGCAATTTCATAAAGCGATATCGTCGGTGGATTGTCTGGCGCAAAAACAAAGAGGGCTGATGCATCGTTGCCCCCAGTATCATTGGTATATACATTCAAGATATGATTACTATCCCCAGTTGGAACTGTCGCCGTATATGGATAGGTAAGAGTCGCATTAGCCCCACCATTCCAGCTTGCCAACACCGTGTCTATCAGTCCGAAATTGTCTTCCACTGAAAGTGGGATATCCCCTGCACTTGGTTGAACTGACTCATTGGTTATTCCCGATAACGTAATCGTCGGGCTTTCGGTGTCTATGCCGAAACAAGTCAGGAATCCATCTTCATTTCCACCATAGCTTTCTTGCAAAGCATGTGTAGTCGGGAAATCGGATGATTCAGTGATTCCCACGACAGTGATATTGCCATTCCACCATCCTAGTACGTCTCTACCTTCATCTAAACCGCTTCCGCCCAGATAAGTTGAGAAAGTAAGCGATGTGAGGTCTGTCGTGAGGTTTACAACGAATGCATCGAGGGGCCCTGCAAACGAGTCGTCGAAAGCCGAAACAGTCGGAAAATCGTTCGACATCGTCCATCCAGTAGCAAAGACACCTTTTCCGCCTATCTCATCTGTCACGTCGATACCGTAAATACGATCATCTTCAGAACCACCAATGTAGGTGCCTGCCAAAAGGCTAGTACCATCACCTGAGAGCTTCACTAGGAATCCATCTCGATACGAATAACCTGTGTCATATGATCCACCCGTAACAGGAAAGTCGTCCGAATACGTCTGACCACCAACATATACAAAGTAATCATCGGAATCGAAATCGTATTCCAAAGCGATATCATGTGCGACATCGGTGTCTCCTCCACCTACATAGGTGCTCCAATTCAAAGAGTCTCCAGTTGGGTTAAGCTTTGTAACAAAGACATCCTCTTGCCACCCATCAAGGTCCCTATCGTATGCTCCAACGGTTGTTGGAAAATCGTTTGATTCTGTACAACCTGTAACGTAAGCATGTCCGGTTTCGATAACCTCGATGCCAAAACCGGAGAAAGATGGAGAATTGAGCTCGTGGCCATCCCCACCCAGATAAGTAGAGAAATTCAGTCCGCCAGTACTATTGAACCGAGCAACGAAAGCATCGTTACTTCCACCCTGGTAACTGGTCTGATAGGCGCCAGCAGTCACTGGAAAGTCATTAGAAACCGTATAGCCAACAATGTAAGGACTATAGTAGCCAACCGTCTCTCCACTCCACGCAATTGAGATGTCGAATGCTTCATCATTTTCTGAGCCACCCAAATAACTCCCGTATAGTAGCCCATTTCCAGTGGAATTCAATTTGGCGACAAATGCATCACCTGCACTTGCGCGACTGCTCTGGTAGGCGTCATCGGTCGTTGGAAAATTCGTGGATGCTGTCTCACCCGTTATATAGACGTCTGTTATATCGTCAACTGCAATACCACGTCCCCATTCGCCGTAATTCCCACCTACGAATGTACTATAGACCAAGCCCCCTGTAGTGTTTATCTTGCAAACAACAGCATCAGTCTGAGCGGGATCTTCATCATATCCATTTTTGACTGGGAAACCACTGGCACCCGTTCCGATAAGATAGACATACTGCCCACCTTCGCCATAAGCAATGTCAACGATTCGGTCTAGGCTGCTGCCACCCAGGTAGGTGCTGATTGGGATATTCCAAGGATCAATGATGAGAGTTCGAGTTCTATCATAAGCGGAAACATCGAAGCCATACGTCCCACGGTCAATCCTCCTGAACTGCGAAGGAACCTCTTCACCGTTTTTCAAAAACGAAACCAAACCAGTATCTTCCAAAATCGACTTTCCGCCTGTTTCCGAGAAGATGGTCACGGTGCTCCTGTCAACGTGGATTGAAGCTTCATCTCCAACTGAGAGATGGATATCACTGGGATCTCCACCGGGTCTGACAATGAACTCGTATTTCAGTCCTTTTTCAGTCATGAAATAGCGTAAGTCGATATTCTCGTACAGATCAGGATACCAGATTTCCTGATACGCAGGAACATTCGTGAACCTCTCGTCGCCAATGAAGTAGTTGCTTTCGTGTGTGCTCTTCTTCTTGCCAATCGGTTGACAAGCATCGCCACCCTCGAAGAACAACTCCATCGTTTTGTATGTTCCTTCATCGCGCACAGCAAATGTGACTTTGGATACTGAGAACGCAACTGACAGGCGACTGGAGGTATGATAGAACGAAATATCCGGACTTCCTCCCTGGCCGAGGTTCTTCACAAATCCTGCGAAGGGAATGGACTCGGGAATCTGTCTACGAGAACGCTCCACGATATTACGCAAAGGCGACTGGTCTGTCCTGTCATACCTTTCGCTAATCTTTGGACGCGAACTATCAATTTTCTGCTGCTCAGGATACGTAATCCCAGAGCCACTAGCTCCAATGGTTACAAACGGAGCCAGCAATAGCAGAAAGGTTCCAAATAGTAAAACTCGTGATGGCCTATGCAAAGGTGATGGCATCTCCTACTCCTTTTCAAATGTCAAAGGTCAAGATTGTAGCCGAATCATTAGTAATAAGTATTATCGGGACCTAAACTCAACAATAGGCCATTTGCACAAGTATATATGGACACAGGAGACGAGGTTGTTATACAGAGCAGCATTGTGTTAGGTCTAGATTCGGTATAGGATGTTAGTAACATTTTTTCTGATTCTGATCATCTCAATGAGAGTTGACTCAATGCTGAAAATTAACTCTGTACAATAGGCGAAACAACAATGGTAAAAGGTACAGTTAAGTGGTTCAATTCAAGGAAGAATTTTGGTTTTATTGAGCGAGAAGAAGGCGAAGACGTCTTCGTTCACGCTTCAGCAATCCAGAGCAATCGGTTTCTCTCAGAGGGAGACAGAGTTGTATTCGAGACTGAAGAGAGCCCAAGAGGACTACGAGCAGTTAATGTGGTTCTTGAAGATGAGGCAGATGAGGTATAGACAAGCGTAGAAGTACTACAAACGATATTCAAACTCATCTCAGAACACCATGCTCGCGGATATCCGTGAGCACTACTATTTTTCTTTTTATTCTCAAACTCAATTCACGGCATTACAGAATTTTGTAGCAGGATTCAACCATCGTTCTTCCCCCTCAGCCGAGAGTATGACAGGCATGCCGTCGTGTATCCGTGCCACAGTCTTGTTCGGTGTGGTTGTGGCGAAGGTCACGCTGTACACGGTACGCTCACCATCTTCCGAGTTCCATGTCTCATAGATGCCAGGGAAAGCAAAGAGATCTCTGCTCTTCAGGTGGAAATAGAAGGGTGTCTTCTCGCCGATTCTTCCAGAATAGAGCCCAAACAGCTACTCCCAACAAGATAATGATGCCTGAAAATACAAATATACCTAGAATTGCACATATAGTTGTATCGAAAAGCTCAGGGGCAGCTCGAGGCGGGATTATTGCGAACCGCCGCGTTTCAGAGAAGGGTCCTACTTCAGAGGAATTTGCGGAACGAACACGCCAGAACCAGAAGCCTTCATCAAGGTCTGTACCAGGGGTAAAGGAAGTAGTCTCCAAGTCTGTACGCTCAATGACATTTGGTGATGTGAAATTCTCGGTCATATCTATCTGGATAGTGTAACTTGTTGCGTTCTCGACTGGAGCCCAGGAAAACGTAGGGCGGGTTTCGTCAGTGGCAATCTCGTGTTCGGGAGAAATCAGTTGTGGGGGTGGTAAGGAGCTACTCAGAATCAAAGCATATCTACTCTCCATAGGTGCGTGCGAAAGTGGCGAGGTAAGACCCGATACTAAGTTGAGAATACCAACGGATAGCAAAATCACAAGGCAAAGCGCCAAGAATCTTCTGGATTCGCGCCTCTTTGAGTTCAAATCATACAACTCTCCAATTCAGCTATGTTCCTCATTTGGTGACGTATATCACGTGTTATCTATGAATACATAGTGTTGGTCTTTATTGATGGTTACATCCACCTCACTTGGCACTGTAAAAGAGCCTTGTGATTGATAGAATTCAACCCAACTGTCCCAGTGACCTGATGGATATCCATCGGAAGCATAGGCTTTAGTGTCCTGGAATTTCAAATCATTATCGGGAGCGTCTTGGACGAGGCCCTCCTCAAATAAGGTGAAGGATCGGCGAGTGTAAAAACCAACCTTAACCCAATCATCTAGTACAAAATAATTCCCACCAGTTTCAGCGGTTCGCGTATATTCTAAATACCCTTGAACATACATATTGAAGGTTATATAACCATCATCAGCTATCATTTCGAATGTATAATACCAGCCCTTATGCAGTTGTGGACCCCCGTGGGTGTGATATGTATACTCACCCCACCAGTTATGTTCCGTCCAGCTCCATATCAAATAGTAATCACCAGAATAGGCTCCAAAGCCAATTTGATCATAGCTAGCCCCAGGGGCATCTATACACGATAGTAGGGCATAATATCTCCACTCCGAACGATCTCCGGTACTTGGGATTTTGATTGTCGTTTGGATCCTGACAGCTCTTTCAGAGACCCACCAAGGAGGAGTACTTCCAGCCCACCAACGATCAAGAGACTGCGAAGACAGAGCAATTGCATCTGGGGGTGCGAGTTGCGTATGGTTGGTTCCTTGAGTCGCAACGAATCCCATGCTAAGCAGAATCCCGATTACGAAGCATGTAGTGACTAGGTATTTCTTCAATTCTCGGTAACTCAATATTGAATCCCCTTTGACCTACCTAATAGTATTAATAATTGTTTGCTTATAAATATTTTGTTAAATATTGTATAGCTAATACTATTATTATTATAAAACGATAGTTATAAGCTATAGACTGAAGGACAAAATACAGCAAAATCAATGGAAAGTGATTATGGGTCGGAACCTATTTACTCCCGGCACCGATACAAAGATTGTCTTTCAACTCAGAATAGAACTCCAGGGGAGTGGGAATCAGTGCAGAGATTCAATTTTGGATTTCGCGAATGAATATCCAATGCAAATTCCGACAATTATCAACTACGTACTTGAGAAAACCCAGACAGCTATGCGCTGATTCGAAAAAACAGAAAAGGAACTTCAAAACGTAGAACCATCGAGCCTTTTTGATGGGGAAATGTCAGAGCGATATTATGATGAGATATTCGATACTTGGAGTCTTCATCTGAAAGAAAATACATATCTTTTGTCATTAAAGTAATTTAGAGACATTTGAAATCCCTCAAATCAAGAGAAGCGATTTACTTTACGGTCATTCCCCTCGAGAATGAGATTATGAAGGATGAGAATGTCTATGTATTGAGTTTGCTAGATGACAGGTCACAGTTAAATCCGATAATTGCAAAGTTGGAATCCAACTAGAGAGGTAAGTCCGTGCTATAATGAAGATTAACGTATTCTCTGGTTTCCTTGAGAATAGCTACAAAAGTACAAAGCTAAGGATATCTCGGTAGATGGATGGCGAGAGCAAGCTCATGCATATCGTGGATATCCACAGTCATCGCCTCTGCAAAGCCTCAACAATAGCCTCGCTGATGAGGTCATCAAGGGGTTTAGGTTCAACAGGAACAGTCACTATCCTTGTGACCAGTATCAACCCGTCATCTCTGTTTAGATCGTGCGGGAAGCCCTCTCGCCAGCAATCGTCTATGTGCAGCTCCTGCAAGTACTGAGGGATGTCCTCAAGTACAGGCCTGCCAGTAAGCGGGATGTTCCCCATCCCCACACGCATCACAGCGGTCTGGAATGCCTCGGTACTACCCCATGAATGAACATGTCCTAACCGCGAAGAGCTCCACGGTGCAGGAAGGTCGATTTCATCAAGCGGTACGGAACGCAGATAGTGCCTTGTCTGCTTACCTTTCACTGATTCCGTCACGAAAGCCATGGCAGCCCTACAGCCCAAGCTCTTAGCAACGTTCAACCTGTGGATGCCATCGGCTACTGCGTACTGGGGATAACTCCTCGTGTGGGGGTTCAGCGAAAGCCGGGGCAGATGGTCAGCAATCGGGACAACCCACACCCGTTGATCTCCTTCAACAAGCTCGGACCTGTCTGTCTTTCCATGCCTACTGCTTGAGAAGTACCGGGCGGTCAGCGTGATATGTTCCTCGTAGAAATCGGAGACGACCTGTGCACTATCAAACTCGTACTTGATATGCCCGCTGAAAGCTGTGTGGATGATGGCTCCATTATCGTACGTCACATGCGCGGTCATGTTTTTCCCGGCAATACCGAATGTATAGGGAAGCGCGGTGCCAAAAACCACCGTGATTTGTTTCAGTCGGTCTGCACCAAATTCCACCCTTGAGCCTCCATGCATCACTTCAAAACTATACCCGCTGGTGTCTGGATATTTCTCTACATCGATCGAGTACGATAACGAGCTGTCGTTGACGAAACTGATATTGATGGTCATGTCATCTCCACCAACACTGATGATGAAACTACTCTCGTCATCATGCTGAGCTTCATAGTGTTCATGCATTCGAGGCACAAACAGCATGAAGGTGCCCACGCCCACGGCTGCTGCCAGAATCAGGACCACGATGATACCTTTCTTCTGCCCGCCGTCCATGTCACTCAGCTCCTTGGCCCTGTTGCCAGGCATCATATTTGATCCTATCAAGGCCCTAGACGCGTCTTATCTGCAGCAGCTCTAGATGCAGCACGAATCATATTTTCGGTCTGCTCGCCTCGGATAATAGTAGCGGTGATATGCAATTATATGGGGTGTAATTTCCTTCTTGGCTTTACGATGATTTGAATGGAAACATAGAAAAGAATGAGTGTATGTGCTTAACAAAGAGGAGTTTCGCATGCAACCTCAATTTACAATTAACATTCCAGGGGTAATATCTTTTATCATTCTGTTGGCAGTGCTTTTGCTGGTATTGGGGTTTGGCGAGAAATCCAATCTACAGAAACGAAGGAATATGATTGGAGCAGGAACAATACTAATTGGCGTGGTTGTGATCTTAGGCCCTTTGTCGTTCTACATGTATCTCATTACTGCAGTGAGCTTGGTGCTCGGTGTCTCTGACATCCTGCTGCTGTCTCTTAGCTCCGTCCTTGGTGGTGCAATCCTTGCAGCTGGATTCATGAATCTCACAAGACCCGTAGAGAAAGAAGAACCCACCCCGTTCTAAGCATTGTTGGAGTTCATGCATCAGACACGCTGGCTGGGATATGCTGAGGATGGAGGCACTGTTTCTCTGACATTCCGTCTCCACTATGCGTTACCTCTAGTTCACACTCCGAGGATATAACCACATCTCCTTGGTCAACGTAGTAGGCGGCCCGGAATTCGTCAACACCATGCATAAAGATGCCACAATCGTAGGAACCATCCTCAAACTCATTGAACCAGATGAACC
>WJIL01000136.1 GCA_014730275.1 Candidatus Lokiarchaeota archaeon
CCATACGCTGGGTTTTCTTGGAGAAGATAGTGACTCATGTTTGCTCATAACTACCATTGGGCGAAAGTTGGATTCGAATCTATATTGATTTTCCGAATCATATATCTGCAACTATGTACCCGAGATTATGCGACTTCTTTTCCCTGACAATCAACACCCCAACTATGATAACCAGACTGAGTGAGCCTAATGTAACACAATAACGAGGGCAATTTGAATAACCGCATTAACCTTCTTCTTCGATATACAAGTTAATACTATATGGGGCACACGAGCTAATCATAACAATGAATCTGAGGTAGCAGGTTGACATTTGGTTGTTGTACGTTTTGTCTATCAATTGACCAAATAGAGGGATTATATTATGAAATTAGGAGATATGGATTTCGCATGAAGACCTTAGATACAAGAGGTATGTTATGATGAGAAGGACGTTCATTGTATCAGCTCTGATAGTTATTCTTTCTTTGTCGTTCTTATCGTTAGCCACTTCGGATTTCGAAATTAGCGACGAGTACAGTGTTTCAGATCCATACATCCCTGTATTTCGAAATGACAAGCAGTATGCTTCTGTAATCTCATGGGACGATTATCCAGTATCCGACAGGAATGTCTCATATATGGAGGATTCACTCGGAATGAAGCATACCTCTTTCATCGTAACCCAGAGAATTGATGACGAACATGAGGCATGTTGCTTGGATATGATGTTCCGTGGTCACGACATACAGTCGCACGGGTGGAAACATATAGCATTAGGTGAAACTGATAACCTAACGCTCGTGCGAGAAGTACTTGAAAGAAGTTACGGAGAGATCCAAGATAAGTTCGGGTTCGAACCAATATTGTTTGCCTATCCGTTTGGTTCTGCCGATGAGAATTCCACGTCCATTGCAATGGAGTATTACGATCTCGGCAGAGGCATACAATACGAGGGGAAAGAAAGGATTGGAGAATGGCCGATTACACACAAAGAATATGCGGGTCATTCATTGGTGAACCCCAACGGAATCTGTGATGATAGTGTCCACAAGATATACGGTCAATTTGAGAAAATGATAACCGAACAAAAACCAGCTCCTTTCAATCCAGAGCAGGACAATATGATAAAGAATGTGAATAGCAGTAGGGTCTTCAAGTTGTACGGTCACACCACCGACTCTTTCATCAACGAATCATCCATGGAAGAGCTCGAGAATCAGTTGACCAGGTTATCAAACAGAAATGATACGTGGTTCACTTCTTGGGGTGAAGCAATCGCATATGAGAAAGCGAGGTCACTGACCAACCTATCCGAGTTGACCGTTGCTGATAATTTGTCATTAAATATGGTTGTTGAAGATGAGATAGAACGGTATCCTGTAGAGATAACAGTAAAAGCCGAAGTACCCAGCTTATGGAAAAACCCTGTTGTTCAGATTGGCAACAAGTACGTATCAAACGCTAACACCATCGAGAAGAATCAAAGCAAGTGGATCATGTTCAACGTAGTTCCACATAATTGCTCAATTCGCATAGCCGATGGAGTCTCTCCAGATGAAAGCAAACCGTCAGTAAACAATCCTACTTTGGAGTATCTATCGGGAAATACAGTAATAAGATTCGACGTAAATGACGACCATGGATTCATTTCTGATGTCAATGCCACACTCAGCAACGGTACGTATACTGAACACTTCAGCATAGTTGAGAATCCACTATTCTGGAACAATGAAACCTACGGACTTGTCGCTGATAGCTACATTGGCGGTAATCTCTCATTAACTGTACATGCTTTAGATACAAACGGAAACTACGTTCTGCATAGATTCAATGTATCTCAATTATGAACTTCAGACCGATTGAGCCTAATGTGACAGCCATCAAGATACCAAGGGCAGGTAGGAATCCTATTCACCGATTCTCCTGTTCCCTCAATCGGGCAGTGAAGGGTCCGCCGCGCTCAAGCCGTTTCTGTAGGTGGTCAAGCATCGAGTAATTCTCCAGTGCTTTTGCGGCTTTTTTCTCTCTTCCAAGATGCAAATATACCATCCCCAGATTTTTCCAGGCAGTCGGATTCAGCTTATCCGCCTCAACAGACCTCTCGAGCGCTTCTGCTGCTTCTTCGAGTCTTCCTATGCCTGCTAGCATCGCGCCCATGTTCATCCAAGTGGTTGCTCGTTCCGGCTCCAGGTCGAGCACCTTCCTGAAGGATTCTATTGCTTCCTCAATCCTGCCGAGACCCGCGAAGGCCAAACCAACATGTTTCCACGCGCTGGCATTTTCTGGGTCGAATTTGGCAGCATATCTGGATGCTACTATTGCCTCCTCATATCTGGCCATGTTGTAGTATACCGCACCCAGATTGTACCACCCATCCGCAAATTCGGGGTCCAGTTCTAGAGTCTGTTCAGATGCATGTGCTGATTCCTCCCACCTTCCCAGCTCTCCCAGAACCCCACTTAGATCGTACCATGCATCTATGTTGGTCGGGTCCAGCTCAGTAGCTTTCTGATACGATTCAGCCGCGTCTTCGAATTTCCCTAGTTCGACCAGTCTATAGCCCAAATCGTACCAAGCTTTCGCGTCATCCGGGTTTTCTTCAACAGATTCCTTGAGTTTTCTTACCTTACTATCCATCGCATACGATACCGCCTATGTGATGGCCAACCTAGACATCTAACGGCACAGACC
>WJIL01000137.1 GCA_014730275.1 Candidatus Lokiarchaeota archaeon
GAAGAGCGATACTCACTCCCGCCGGCAGGTAAATGGCTGATGTGATAGCTTTGATGTACCAAGACATCTGCATCCCAAGAATCCAGCCAATTGACTACATTTGCAGCATAAACAACATTATCGCTTTCCTCAATTTCGCTGGCAAGAAAATTGATGTCACCAGCAAGCATAATTCTACCAGCCCCAATCTCTTGAGAAGCTACCACAGTATCTGCGCCTTGCATAACGAGGGGGTATGCAGTGCCCGTACAATTTACATAAGATCCACCAGAGAAAGTCAACTCGTTGATATTCTCAACAGTTGGATGCTCTGCAAAAGCGGTTGTCGTGAAGGTTCCCGGGTTGAAGTTCTCCGTCAGATTCATCCGCAGGTCGTAGTTTGCCAGAAGGTAGTTTATGTTCTGGTTCTCTTCTAGGAAGCCGTCATAATCTCCCATTAGGAATAATCCCCCACCTACAGAAACCCAATCTGAAATTGCGGCTATTTCGTCTAATGTGAAGTTATACTCAGGCATGTTTAGGACTAGCAGGTCGTATGGAGCAAGGTTGGCTGACGTTAAGTTGCCAGCAGCTGATGGCCATAGCTTGTCGAATGTATATGACTTGTTTACGAGTGTTTCTCTGAATGAACTGAACCTCGGAGCACCAGTATACTGGGTTGGATCCCAGGTATCCACCGGATAAAAGTTTCGATGAGATACGTCAAACAATATCCTGCCTTTTGGCCTAGGACATAACCATTCTACTGCGTCGATTATGATATCACCCATATCCGATGTTATTGTGGTAGTGTTAGCAGCCATACCAACAACTCTACCGCCTTTCAACACATTATCCAAGCACACTATTGATGAGTATCCGGACCCATCACTTTGATTAGCAACCACTTCAAAATAGGGTGCGACAACGGAATTCTCTTTGATATATGATCCGAAAAAGAATTCCTTAGCATCGTGAGAAGGTTCAACAACAGTATCATCCACTTGAACCGATTTCGTTATGGGGTGCCTTTGTGCTATCTTATGAGTAGACCAAGATTCTTCATCCCATAACCCGCCGTAAGCATCATCCCCCTTTGCTTCAGGCATAATCATTCCGCTGTATAGCAGATATCCAAAAGCCGCGTTGAGTCCAAGTACTCCACCACCTCCGAGATAGAACTCATCAACAAAGTTTGTGATGTTTTCTCGTGGGTAATTGTCAGCAAGAATCAAGACATCATAGTCTGCTGTTTTCAATTGGTGGTTCAGAATATCATGAACGTTCAGAGTGGTAACGATATAACCTGCTCCTTCAAGCAGCGTAATCAAGGCAGCTACCTCATTGCTGAATTGCATACCGAGTCCAGTAGCGTATTCCGGAAGAGTAGTATTTGGCTCATCATAGATAGCCACTCTGACTTGTTTGTCCAGAGGTAGGAAAGAGCCCGAAAAAGGGGTGTTAATAGCTTCATTTTCAGGCAATGCCTCTTGATGGCGTGCCGGAGTATTGGTAATTCCTACAGGCACAAAAAATATCCCTGCAAGAAACAGTGTAATAACTATCAAAGGTAAAGCGCGTTTCAAATTAATACCTCCCAAAATCTAACAGCTGTTGAACATATAAGCTATGCTGATGCTTAGCCTTGTTGGTTCATCATCTACTTTCACTCAACAACCACAAGAATAGTCACAGTCAAAAGACTCATCTTCTTGCATCAGTTCGAATTTGAGCCTAAGACGGGCTTTCAAGTGTTTGAGCATCACACAATAAGAAAATAACGGAGAGCCAAGTACATGGCTCTCGTTTGTGTTCTAGATGAGTTACTTCTTCTTCATCCAGATGATGATAACAATTACCACAGCAGCCCCTATTGCAACCGCAATCAGGATGATAGCCAAGTCCATTCCATCTGGAGGCGGTGTCGTTGTGGTAGTCGTTTCAGAGGTTGCGGTTGTAGTTGTCGTTTCCGTAGTTGTGGTCGTAGTAGTTGTGGTGGTCGTTGTTGTAACGGGTTCGGTAACCGTCAAGTATACCGTTGAGGTGGCTAAATTGTCCGATGTATCGTTAACTGCAAGAGTCAAATTCCAAACACCGACACTCAAACCTCCGGCATCAACCGATATTTCTGAGCCGTCCCAAGTACCGCTCTCTTCAATTGTACCGTTGATATAGAAGACATAGGAGTCTGGGAAGTCCTCGGTGAACGTCCAGTTGACTAAATGTTCTGCTGTTCCTTCTTCGTATTGCAGGTTATCGGGCGCATCAACGAAGGCAGGATAGGTGGTATCCACAACGGTTACCATGACGGTATCTGATACTGAATAACCTACGGTATCGTCGACGGTCAGTTCAAATGCGAGTAGCTCAAGGCTATCCTCCTCAAGATCATATATGATCTGCCCGCCATCCCAGTCTCCACTCTCTACTATGACTGAATCACGCTTAATCTCGTATGAATAAGGTCTGTCACTTGTTGGTGTCCACGTGATTGATTCACCGGTGCTTTTTGCCTCGATACTCATGTCAATGGGACTGTCGATAGTCGGCTGCATGACGTATGCAATTTCGTTTATCCACAACTCGAAATTGTCCGGGTAAGTTGAATCGTCCAAATCGCCCTGGAACTGGTCGATAAGGTAGCCATTGAAAAGCGTACGACCTTCGTTTCCAAGAACAATAACAGAATGATTCACATCGTAAGAAGAGCTGTTGCCTCCCAAAGCGGTGGCATTTGGAAATACTCCTAGAACGTCGCCTTCGTCGCCATAATCCCTTGTGGGCGTGAAATTTGCGGCAGAATAATCATAGGGCATATTGAACATTGGGTGAATCAAATCCCAGACATGAAGTTCGGGTTTATCGGGCATTTCGTCAATGAACTGAAATCCCAGCAAAGGCCATAGTGGTTCGCTAGGCGAATTGTCTACACGATAGCTAGACATTACGAACTTACCACCACCCTCAACATGTTCGTATATGGCATCATAGGCATTATGTACGCCGGACCACGGATTGTCAACAACAATCAACTCCCAGGACCATCGGTGGAGTGATAGGTTGAGGTACTCCTGGTTGAAGATCAAGTAGTAATCCATGCCTAGCTCGTTAAGTGCCCGCGCTACTGGTGTTCTGTAGTAATTCACGCTATCCGGTTCATCAGTGTACAGAATAGTATCTGCTCTCCAAGAAACAAGCCAGTTTGCAACGTTTATCGAAAATCTCTCATTGTCCAAAGCGGAAATGTAGCTATTTGTGAGAAACCGCCGGTCCGCAAACAGCAGGGCTCTACCATCACCATATTCACGTCCAGCGACTACGATATTATCGTATGTATCATTATAGATGGAATATGCCCTGCTCGAGATATTGATAGCGCCTGTGCTATAGAGTCGAATACTGGATACTCCCTCTGTGATAGAATGCTTATATTCTGTGAAACAGGCAGGATCAATACCCGAAGTATATGATGTGTTCATTTCCATTCCGAATTGGCGGGTCACATTATTCAGATACTGTTGAGGCAGAGGCTGATACGGAGCGTCATTCAGTGCAACCAGACCTCCCCCATCAGCCACCCAATCTCTTACAGCTTGGATTTCAGAGAGAGTATAATTGATTGCGCTCTCACACAAAATCAGCATATCGTATTTGCCAAGATTGTCTAAGGTCAGGTTTCCACTTGCAGATGGGTGAAGCTTGTCGAAAGCATAATGTCGACTCACAAGGACATTGCGCCAGTTTGTGAAGTAGTAGTCCGTGAACTCCGTTTCATCCCAAGAATCTATCCCATAATGAGGTCTGTGCGAAAGATCAAATAGGATATGTCCTTTGGGCCGCGGACAGAGCCATTCTATGGCATCAATCATCACATTCTCCCAATCAGACGGCCATTGGTCTATCGGAATTCCAAGTTGAACAACCTTGCCTCCCATATCCGTTGGGTCCATTGCAACTGCATGCACCCAGTTCGCGTCATCATCATCAACTGCAAGCTTTGTTAAATCTCCGAATACTGAGGTAGCTGTGAGAGCTGACCAGTTGTATTGAGCCAAATCTCCATAGTACATGGTCAGTTGCTCACCAAGCACATGGCTCTTGGTCACCGGATGGCGAACTGTTACGTTCACATCATCAGAGAAGTCATATCTCCAATAGGTGTCCTTGCCATCATCCGCTTCGTAAGTTTCTCTGGGGAGTATTCCAGCATAGCTTAGATAGCCTATACCACTGTCGAAGCTTAGGATACCTCCACCTCCAAGCCAGAACTCGCGAACTAAATAGACAATATCTTCGCGAGGACAGTTATCAGCCAAGACCAGAACATCGAAGCCTGCAGTCTTCAATGCGTGATCCAAAATATCTTGACGTGTTATATTTTCTACATCGTATCCTGCAGTCAGAAGATGACTGTATATGATGTTGTAATTTGTGTTCATACCTCCGAAAGTATAGTCTGGAGATGTTGAATTCGTCTCATGATAAAGAGCTATTCTAACGGTCCTATTAATCGGAAGCCAGGATGGCTCCGCTATGTGTTCAACTCTTTGATTCTGAAGCAAGGTTTCCTGCAGGCGTGCCGGAGTCGGTGTGACTCCTAAGGGCACAACAAAAATTCCTGCGAGGAGCAATGCTACGAGTACTAGTGGTGAGGCGCGTTTCAATTCACTTCCTCGATAAATATTTTGGAATTACAATATTTAAATAATAGCTAAAAATCTCAACGAGTTCTTGCACCTATCTTCTCGTAAGGTTTTTCGTCCACAAGGGAAGAATCGCTAGAACCTAGATATTTGGTATAGTCGATGCGTACAGTACAGGAGGGCATCACTAGATGGCGCATCATTTGCAAAAAGAAAAATGGAGAGCCAAAGATGTGGCTCTCGCTTCTATTCTACTCAAACTACCGCTTCTTCATCAGGACCAAGATGATAATCACTACGACCACACCTGCTGCAGCCAGAATGATCCATGTATCAATCCCAAATATCGTCTCAGGGAGTCCGAATGGGCCGCCGCCTGATGGTCCAGTGACAGTCAGATAGACCGTTGAGGTTGCGGAATTGCCTGATGTATCATTGACTAACAACGTGAGGTT
Organism: Candidatus Lokiarchaeota archaeon; assembly: GCA_014730275.1. NCBI lineage: Archaea > Promethearchaeati > Promethearchaeota > Promethearchaeota archaeon. The sequence continues at coordinate 5,078 of WJIL01000137.1, forward strand.
GTAAGCACCGACACTCAACCCCCCGACATCAAAGGAGAGTTCTGAACCATCCCAGGAACCGCCTTCTTCTTCTGTGCCATTGATATACAAGACATAGGAATCAGGGAACGCATCGCTGAAGGACCAACTCATTAGGTGCTCAGTCGTTCCTTCTTCATACTCAAGATTACCTGGAGCTTCAGCAAGCGATGGGTCGGTGGTATCCACAACCGTCACCATGACTGTGTCTGAGGCGTAGGAACCAGCCACATTGTACACGGTTAGTTCAAATGTGACCAACTCGAGGCTTTCCTCTTCAAGATCATATGTGATCTGGCCGCCGCCCCAAGACGCACTCTCTACTTCAACCGAATTTCGCTCAATCTTGTATGACATGGGCCTGTCACTGGAGGGTGTCCATGTAATCGATTCCTCAGTGTCAAACGCTTCGATGCTCATATCACTTGGACTGTCAATCGTTGGACGCATGACGAAAGCGATTTCGTTCAACCACAACTCGAAATTGTCCGAGTAAGTTGAATCGTCCAAATCGCCCTGGAACTGGTCGATAAGGTATCCGTTGAAAAGCGTACGACCTTCGTTTCCAAGAACAATAACAGAATGATTCACATCGTAAGAAGAGCTGTTGCCTCCCAGAGCAGTGGCATTTGGAAACACTCCGAGAACATCACCTTCATCATTATAATCCCAAGTTGGAGTGAAGTTGGCAACAGAGTAGTCGTAGGGGGTGTTGAAAATGGGATGAGATTCGTCCCAGATATGCAATTCAGTTTTGTCGGGCATTTCTGTTATATACTGAAAGCCCAGCAAAGACCACAATGGTTCGCTAGGCGAATTGTCTACACGATAGCTAGACATTACAAATCTGCCACCACCCTCAACGTGGTCAAACATTGCATCATAAGCATCATCTACACTTGACCATGGATTGTCAACAACAATCAACTCCCATGTCCTGTGGTGCAGCGATAGGTTGAGATACTGATCTGCGAATACCAAGTAGAAATCCATACCTAGCTCGTTAAGTGCCCGCGCTACTGGTGTTCTGTAATAGTTCACACTATTCGGTTCATCAGTATACAAAATGGTATCAGCGTCCCAAGAAATGAGCCAGTTTGCCACGTTTGTTGCTACTCTCTCATTATTGTATGAAGCAATATACCCATTTGCAAAAATTCTGCGATCGGCAAAAAGAAGAGCCCTACCGTCACCATGATCACTTCCTGAAACAACAATATTTCCATCAGTGTCATTGTAGATTGGATATGCGGAACCTGTTATGTTGATGGCACCTGGAGTCCACATGCGTACGTTGCTTACTCCCTCAGTGATTGGGTGTTGGTATTCTGTTTGAAAGACTATTTCAGCAGGTCCAGTATAGGAAGTATTCATTTCCATCCCGAACTGGCGTGTGATGTTGTTAAGATACTGCTGAGCTAAAGGCTGATAGGGTGCATCATTGAGTGCAACCAGACCTCCCCCGGCATCCACCCAGTCTGTTACAGCTTGAATCTCAGACAGAGTATAGTTGATTGCACTCTCACAAAGAATCAGCATATCGTATTTGCCCAGATTGTCCAAAGTTAGGTTTCCACTCGCCGACGGATACAACTTATCAACGGTATAAGCATGATTAACAATGGTATTGCGCAACGTTGTGAAGTAGAAATCTGTGTATACCGTTTCATCCCAAGAATCAAGCCCATAATGAGGCCTGTGAGACAAATCATATAGGATTCTGCCCTTTGGTCGCGGACAAAGCCAATCAACCGAATCTGCAACCATCTGGTTGAGGTCTTGGTAAATAACCCCGTGATTATCCATTGCAAGGGTTACGATCTTGCCACCTTTGTTGGAGGGCTCGAATGCAAGCGCTGTGACATCATCTGAATCAGCATTTGATCTCGCCACCATTGTCAAATCGCTGGCGATTGATGTTCCCTGCAACGCAGTCCAGTTCCAAGCAAGGAACCCAAAACCTGTTTCTACTGTTTGATTCTTCTCATATCCCTTACTGATAGGATGACGAGCAGTCACATTGAAATCATCACCATCATATTGCCAATACACGGAGAAACCGTCTGATCCTTCTGACTCAGAGGGTAGAATTCCGAAATGACACAAATATCCTGCGGATCCATCCAGTGCTAGCAATCCGCCCCCTCCAAGCCAAAACTCCTTGATTTGATTTGTGATGTTTTCTCTTGGGACGTTGTCAACCAAGGCAAGAATATCATATTCTGCTGTTGTCAGTTTATGATTGGAAATATCCTTTGTAGTCAGCAGAGTGGCTTCATATCCGTAGCTAAGAAGAATATCTTGAAATCCAGAAGCATTATTGTGATCCACACCAGGATTACTTGCATAGCTGGGAACAGTACTATTGCTTTCGTTATAGATTGCAACTCTAACGTTTCTGTCTGCTGGAAGCCATGATGGTTCTGATTCATGCTCCAGTATTTCAATATCAAGCGATGTTTCCTGCAAGTGCACTGTAGTGGTGGTGACTCCTACAGGCAGAATAAAAATCCCTGCGAGAAACAGCGTTATTAGTAGTAATGGTGAGGCGCGTTTCAAATCATTTCCTCGATACTGGCTCCCCATTCTACTATTTAAATAATGGCTAATTCTTTCAAGTTCAAACAAATTAGCTTTGGCACGTCAGATTCATTGTTCAGAAGTGAAGTATCTCTACAATAGATACATCGAGGGCAAGCGCTGTAGATAATATGGAAGGATATCTATAAGTCGTGCTGGAGTATCGGTTACTTCTATAGGCACAGAAAAGCCTGCAAGAAACATCGTTGCAAGTATTATTGATAAGACCCGTCTCAAGTGTTGGCTTCGGCGGGTTTAACGAAAATCCAGTTAGACCAAATTCTTGATTCGTAGATAGATAAGAACGGGAAGAGTAATGCTCAAACTCATTGCAACTAAGACAATGAAAGCATACGGATGGTTCTCCAAAGGCAAGCCAACATTCATGCCATAAAGCGAAGCAATGAGAGTTGGCAATGATACTAGGAGTGAGATACTCGTGAGTGTTTTGATAACCCGGTTAAGATTATGTGAAACTATGGAATCATACGCGTTCATCGCATTGTCAATCAGCTCTCGATAGATGGCACTCAATTCCATTTGCTGTTGAAGGTCAACTTCCAGTTCAGATAATCTATTTTCATCGAGCTGGATTTGTCCTGCATCAGGAGACCGCTTCATGCGCCACAGGACATTCATGTTTGATGAAAGTGCAGCCTCCATGAAGACGGCATCACGAGACAGTTGGAAGAAGCGATCAAGTTGCGAGGGGTAAATTTCGGACATGATATTCTTCTGAACTTCGTTTATGGTTGCTTCAATCATGTCAAGGGAGTGCTCAAATGACGAAATAACAATGGCTAGCAAGGAGTAAATCATCTCATTTGGAGAAGTGGCCATCTTCAGTCTTCGCAGCAACCGTTTCTTCCGCAAGGGGATTTCTCTATCCTGCAGAACAACCACATCTCGACCATTTGTAAACAAGCCGATGGGAGCAGTCGAGTACTCTCGGCCCTCTATTGTCAAATCAACAGGTACCCGCAGAACAAGCATAGTGAACCTATCTTCGATTTGTAGTCTCGGCCGCTCGTCCATATCCTGAAGGTCCTGCAGGTCTTCTAAGTCAATTTCAAAACGCGTAGAAATCGCTCGCAAGTCAGCTGGTCGAATACCGACTAGTTGGATGCCAAGGGGTTCGTCAGGTGCCTCTTCAAAGGATTCATGTTCGATTCCGCTTTGGAGCTCTACTATGGAAAGCCTTCCTGGTTGCTGCTCAACGGTCACCTTAGGCACCTCTAACAAGCTATGCCGCAAACGTATTTAGTTTTGACTACATGAGCCAGTGCGAGACCAATTGGTTAATAGATGAATGTTTACATTATAGTTTCAGAATCAAGATACTTTTCCAGCCGGGGTGATTGAACTGCAGATTATGGAGATGATAGTCAATGTTGGACTTTTCATAGGAGGACTTGCTCTGCTTGTCCAAGGATCTGATTATCTGATTCAGTCTGCAACCACCCTAGCAAAATCCTTTGGCATATCAGATTTACTCATTGGCCTGACCATAGTTGCGATTGGGACCTCACTCCCCGAAGTTATGGCCAGCTTAGCAGCCACCGCAGCTGGAGGAGCAGACCTTGCCTTTGCGAACATAGTTGGGTCGAGCATCACCAATATCACACTGGTAGCAGGAATAGCCGCCATAGCCGCACCCCTTTCAACCAATCACATTGTGCTTGACAGGGATACGAAGATCATGATTCTCGCTGGGGGACTTCTAGCCCTCATGATTTTCAATCCAGTTGCCTTTGGGACAATCGTGATTCCTGAGGCAGCAGTACTTCTTCTGTTGCTTATCGCCTATCTTTCATTCCTTTATTGGGGCAGAACCGAATGTGATCGATGTTACCAATTCAGCATCTTCGTTGATTTCTTCCTGAGATTCAAGTTCCTGACATCAATCAGAGAAGCCCGTAGAAATCCTCCGGGTAGTTCTACCGATGAAAATAATGAAAGCAAAGGAGAAACCACGAAAATCCCGCTTCGAGATGTTGCCATAATAGCCATAACGGCGATTGCTGTTTCAGTCGGAGCCCAGTGGGTTGTAACAGGAGCTCAATATATCAACTCTGCGTGGGGAATAGGAGAGGACGTCATTGGGTTCACCGTGATTTCTTTGATGACATCCATGCCAGAGATTACGGTCTCAATCAATAGTGCTAGGCATGGATTCGGTCGCCTTCTGGTTGGAAATCTTGTTGGCAGCAATATTGTGAATATCGCCCTCGGATTAGGACTGGTACCCCTCATTTTCCCGGTTACATTCTCAATTATGAGTTCTGGAATACTCCTGGCTGCATTTCTGATTCTTTCACTAATCTTCTATTACGTTATACGAAGAGACTGGAGAGTTACACGGGCCGAAGGAATTGGAATGGTACTGCTTTACATATTCATCCAAGTCATATTCATCTCGATATCACAAGGAGCATTTCTCTAGCACATATCAGCACTCTTGTCAAATCCCTGAATGACACCCAAGATTTGATCAAAATCCGGCAGCTCAGTCAAATCCTCTGACACCCAGCGGTACATAATCCGCTGCTTCTTGTTCACAACAAACACACTTGGTTTGGCTACATGCCTGAATCCATTTAGCTCCTCTTCAAACACCCCGTAGGCCTTTGCCACTTCTCGCTCAAAATCACTTAGAAGCGTGAACGGGATTTCTTCTTGCTCTGCAAATGTGCGCAAAGCTTCAACCGGCTCGACACTAATTCCAAGAACAACGGCACCAAGTGTCTGTAAAGCGATATGGAACTGAAGAATCTGACGGATTTGCATAGTTGAAAAAGTAGTGAACGTCTGCGGGAAGAAAACCAAGACTAAACATTGTCCTTCATACTCTAGGAGATGAGCTTCTTCAGAACTGGTGCTTGGCAGGACAAAATCCGGTGCTATCTGCCCTTCTTGGGGTGGCCCGTGATCTTCGGACTTGCTTCCCGTTGACATAATAACAACTTTGGCAAGAACCTATTTCTACTTACCTAATTGAGCTGCTTTGCATCTGCTGGATTTGATAGCTTCCGCAGCACAGAATGAACTACATACCAAGAGCGCAAGCCAACTAACGAATACCAAGAAGAACCCTTTTGTATTTGCCGCGAGCGTACTTGCCTAGGGGATACTTTTTCGGGTTATATGATTACGCCTTCGGTTTCGACTTTCCGATCATCGATTCGCAAGGCATCAGAAGGTATGCTCCTATCGCCATACAGCTGTGCTTCTTTTTCACCTCTGTACAAAGCATCGCATATTCGTCCCATTGCATCTGCTTTCATGATACCGCTCCCACTCGCCCCATTAACTACAAGGACTCCATGTTTCTTGTAGACATAGGGGATACGATCAGGACTGTAATTGTACGCACCAGCCCAGCTATTCACAGGCCTAGAATTGGCAAACACAGGGAAGTATTTGCTCAAAACAGGATAAACGCTATTCTCATAGTACGCTTGTTCTGCTGCGAGCTCTGGCTTTGGCTGAATATAGTGATATGGACGTCCTACCTTGTCACCGCATCCGATCCAGAACCCCTCTTCTTGGACTTGCGGCCTGAAATAGACACCTGCAGAAGGCAGAATGGTGAAAGGCAAAACTCCCATGTCGTTGAACCCTTCGGTGAAAAGAAGCGACTGAAGGTCCTCATTATCCTCAGAATGAACAACAAACATCTGGCGCTTCTTCGCCTTGGTTTGTCCATCCATTCCTATCGGGTCAAGCAATTCATTTGACCATGCTCCAGTAGCTAGTACAACAGTATCTGCTCGCAGTATGGTATTATCAGTAACCACTCCATTTACCTTCTTGTTCTGCCAAACAAGGGGTTCGCCAGGCAAATCTAACGTTGGAACCGCCTCCAGCAAAAGGCGTTCCACATTGACGCCGAAACGAGGGGATACGTTGCTGATGTCTTTGAACTTATCCAAATAGAATTCCACAAGGCTGGTAGGATCCAGAACGCCACAATCACCGCCAAACAAGCCGTATTCAACTTCTTCCAAATTCATAAGCTCGGCTTCTTCATCACCTTCGAAGTCAACATTCAGGGCGGGTATCTTGTCCTTGAGTTCGTCCTTCTCGTGTACTCGACAATGGATATCAGCACCACGCATTCGTTCTATCCAACGCCTGACACTCGGATGATCGAATTGGTCTTTGCTTAGAAGCCACAGATATCCTACTTTCTCGAAGGTGACATCATATCCAATCTCATTCTGAATATGGTCAATGAAGTTAACTGATGTGTCGGTTAGAAGTTGGTTTGTGTTGGACGAAAACATATTCCTGACAGCAGCAGCGCTCATAGCTGTATTGGCCTGGCCTGCAGCAGCCATCTTATCAATCAACAGTATGTCTTTGCCCGGATTGTTCTTCTGCAAGTAATAAGCCGAGGTAACGCCAAGAATACCGGCGCCAACAACAATAATATCGAATTCATCGCTCATCGAGGACAAAACCCCTTTGTCTACTCTCGGCACACATTGACTCACCTAAAACCTTTACCCATTCTGAAGTGATGTCTGTTCCGTCAAAACAGTGTGAAGCAAACTATTACATTAAAATCCACATGTGCATCTACTAGATACAAAGCAGCAGAAGCTAAACGAAAGAGGTGCATTCTGAAATGAAGACAGAGATTGGGCTTGTTACGATACTTGCTGATGATGTTGATGAGATGGCAGATTTCTACACCAAAGTACTAGGTTTTCAGAAGAACTATGTCACTGATGATTATGTTGAATTTGAAAGTCAGAACGTAAGATTTGCAATCTGTGCTCGCGAAACTATGTATGAACTAAGTGACCATTATTCATACAATCAAGAGAAACAAGGGCAGGCCTTCGAGCTTGCCTTCCGCCTTCCGAGTACAGAAGCAGTAAACAAGGGATATGATGAAATCATCAAGAAGGGAGCTATTCCCGTGCGCGAACCCCACGATACCCCGTGGAAACGCAGGACTGCCATATTCGCGGATCCCGAAGGCAATATCCACGAACTGTACGGCCCGCGAATGGATGAAGAGTAGAATCGAGACATCAATGCGAGATTCCATATTGTTTACATTGTAAGTTAACATCGACATTTATTAACCGAAAAGGTTAACTTATTCCAAACAATATTCCATAGTGACACATTTGGGAGTGTTTTAAATGGAGAAACAAAGCGTAATTGGGATGGTACTGATTCTGCTCAGTGCCCTTTCCCTATTGTTAACCAGAATAACAGTAGCCCTCGAATCCTATGAGGCATTGCTGGTCCTCGTATTCGTGTATCTGGTAACGTTATTCGTGCCAGGGTTACTGATTGAACTCATATTCTCTCATTTGGAATCTGGGAAGGATATCTCAAAGAGATGCGGAGGTCTAGAGAATGGGGGCTATCTCATCGGCTATACAGAACGTAGCCTAGTTTTCATAGCATTCTTGATTGCGTATTATGATGCTGTAGTATCTTTTACAGCGGTTCTAAGCTTCCTCTCCGTAGTGGTTGCTGCAAAGGCGATTTTCCGCTATTCGAGTCGAGATACAACAGATCGAGTGTGCGCGGATTGGTATATCCTGGGTACTCTGATGAGCATAACAATGGCGCTGGCATTTTCATGGATAGGTTTCAGGTTTCTGCTCGTTGGGTGAGTACCCATGATTGCAGCTATTATCGATATTGTAGCATCAAGAGATATCGACACTAGCAAGCGCAAAGAAATGGATGAAAACATTCGGCTGCTGTTGGACAATGCCTACCGTCGATTCAATCAGTATTGCGTTGCTTATCCTTCTCTCACTCAGGGTGACAGTATCGAGCTCCTCGTAAACAGCTGGCAACCGATTGTATTTCTGTTCCATAATCTGCTTATGCGAGAACTGAGCTTCCGGGTAGGCCTTGGAACAGGGAAAATCGTTATCAAGAAAGAAAATGCAGATGAGTGTGACGGACCAGCATTCTGGAATGCGAGAGAAGCTCTAGATGAAATCAAGCAAATGAAATACATGGCACGATCTGCAGATTTCAGAATAGGGAAAGAAAGTTCAGATGAAGAAATCAATATGGTAACTGTCTCAGCTTTATGGCTCACAACTCTTCTGAGCCTAACATCAACGCAGCTGGAACACTGTTACTACTTCATATGGGAGGATAATGGCATTTCAGAGATTGCTGACATTGTAGGAACCTCGAAGGCGAATGTCAGCAGCTCCTTGGGTAAGACGCCCTGCTATCTGCTCAAGAGAATCATGACATTTCTCAATAAACAGAATCAGCAATAGCGTTAACAGAGAATCAAGGGGACAGAGTGATGATGGTAATGGCGGATATTGAGACCTGGAAAGAGTCTTCGTTCGAAGAGAAATACGGCGCAGTAATGGAAGGTATGTCCGAGGAATAACAGAGGAAACGTGCAGAGGACGTACTTCATCTCTGTCGATGTGATAGATGCCCAACA
>WJIL01000138.1 GCA_014730275.1 Candidatus Lokiarchaeota archaeon
CATGTACGTAACCTCTTTTCATTCTAATCAACAAGTTCTCTATTATGCTCATATTTATGAGTGGGTGTTAGCATTTGAGCGTTTCGTAGCCGCACATAATATCGATTCAGCGGAGTATTCCAAGTTTATTCTGAACTTGAGATTTCAGGCAACAATGAAAGCACCTATTCTTTGAAGAGCCTATGCTGTGGAGCACGAATCCTCCCAAGAAGACCCTTGCCGTTGTGAAGAATCTAGGGATGGAGATACTGTTTGAGGGAGGGCTGAAACTGGGTGGAGAGCGACAATACTGAATTTTCGCCCAGAAAGTGGGTTCTTCACAATGAGATTATGCAAATAATGGATTGCACTCATTTAAGTGAGATAAATGCCCCAAGCATCACGCAATGATGCTGGCGAATTTTCTTCGGGATTCAATTGGCAAGGTGATGGGCAGGCTATGAGAAATTTACCTCGTGGATATCGCTTCGTTTTTGAGAAGTATGAGTAACATAGATGTATTGCTTTGTTGCGGAAGGAATGTTCTTGACAAAATACGACATATACTATGAAGAAAGAGACCACTTCGGAGAGCCGTATCCAGAGCTCGTGAAGTTCTTCAGCGAACAAGAACGTCGAGGGAAGGTGCTTGATTTGGGATGTGGACAAGGAAGGGATGCACTAGCTCTTGCACGCCTTGGCTATGATGTCACGGGTGTGGATCATTCTAGTGTTGGAATCAAACAGATGATACAGGAGGCGAAGAAGGAAAACCTGCAAGTGGAGGGCGTAGTTGCGGATCTATTCGAGTATCCTATTGAACCCGATTTCGATTATGTTCTTCTTGATTCTATTCTTCATTTCTACAGAAGAGATCGAGAAAAGGAAACTCAGTTCTTGCACCGCATTATGGATTCAGTGAAAATAGGTGCATTTCTCTGCATGTTTGTTAGCAAATCGAAGACAACTGAGCCGGTATTAGAAAAGATTCTCAAAGATGTTGCTAATTCATGGACAATTGTGGAAGATCGATATATCAAGTATCGAGAAGCCAATTCCCTGTTTCGAATGGTTGTTGTGCAAAAGAAAGCATCAGAAGGAAATGTCAAGACCGCTTAGAGGTGATTTTCTATTGGGTTGTTATTTGCTGTATGATACAGTTCTTTGAAGAACCAACATCGAATCCTTTTTCCGAATTGTCAGTCACCATGTTGCTTGTCTAAAACGAAACTCAAAAATCAGCTAATGACTTCCCGAAGAAAGACACAAAAACGAAATCTAGAAATGCTTTCAGGTATTTGATGACACAAAGCCTGGAAAGGGAGTACTCTTCATGATCGAGCCTGCTGAATGGTCTGAAATCAATGATTCAAGGATACAAATCAACCTCCAGCTAAGAACTGGTCTTGTTGGAATCCTGATGCTAGTTATTTCATCGATACTGAATGCGCTTCTCCCGATCATTTCCTTTTCAGTAGATTTGACTCTCGGAATTTGGATTGGTTTCTTGCAAGATTCTGCTGGAGTAACTGCAGGTGCCTTCCTTATAGCAGGGAATATTGCTATTCTGAAAAGAAATGGAAGTGAACGTGCCTGGATACTTTTTGTTGTCTATGTATTTGGATGGGCTTGGCGATATGCGTACTCCTATGGGATATTCCCATGGCTTGTTAGCTTGGAAGGGGTAGCTTCTATTCTGGCTCTGAATCTAGTAAGCTTCAGCCATGCATATATCGTGATTATTTTGGTTGTCTATGCATGGTGGAGTATCCACGAAGTAGTATCAAACAAGGCAATCTACCTATCATACCTCTCTCTTTATGCGGGTTATCCTCTTCTCAGCTACCTCGTTACAGGTATTCTGTTTGGGTTTGGAGGAATACGTGTAAGGACCGTCGAGGAGGCTTTCATCTATAATATACCCTCGCTCATCATCTCACTGATGACTTCCCTTGTACTCCTACTTTTCTATCTCTCTCAGATTGATGATGAGCGTTCGAGAAGCGGACAATCTCTAGTCAGCTACTAGAATGGATTTTGATGATTCTAAGTTTGTCGGGAACCTTACAAATTTCTTTCATTCTTGTCCTGCAATTATTTGGCAATAGGGCAGTTGCAACCTATCCAGAACATCTATGCAGAACCATTTTTCGACTGCGAACGATAACCTCTCAAGCATAGGCAATCCGAACACACATCCCCCTTCGAGTTGAAATGCCGCAAGTGCTGACGGTACCGGGCGAAGGCGAAATGCTTTCATACACAGAAGGTATCAATCTACATAGGGTAGGCAATTGAGAGAGTCAAGGGCAATCATCGTTGGATTAGTCGTCATTTGTCTTCTGATGCTATGTCCCCGCTCACAGAAATTCCCTGAGCTGAGAGAACGCCTAATAGAACATTCACAAACTGAATTGAGTGGATCATATACCAGACATGAACCAATTTCTGTATCTAACGATTCGGGTTTTTCATCGCAAGGTTGGCCTGGTGAAGGCAGTCTGGAAGACCCCTACGTCATCGCTGACTTGAATATTACAAACGCTTCAATTAGCATAAGTATCGTAAACACAACTGCACACTTTGAAATAAGCAACTGTAGGATATCTTCGACAGCCTACACACCTAACGACGGCATTCTTTTCAGAAATGTCACACACGGGAAAGTTCGAGACTGTATAATCAGTCACCACGGTCATGGAATCAAGATTTCCTCTTCGCGTAACATCAACCTTGAGTCGAACACTGTTCATCATAACTTGGATAGCGGACTCTATCTTGTGAGTTCGGTGTATTGCACCCTTTCGAGTAACTGCGCGTTCTCGAACTCCCTCGAGGACTACCAAGCAGCTGGAGGATTCTTCATTGTAGAATGCAACAAGACCGTGCTTTCGAAGAATGTTGCTTACGAAAACAACGGCAGGGGGTATCTCATCCGATATTCATATGGATGCAAATTAGCGCATAACACAGCACATGGAAACGATTTGAGTGGGTTTTTCTTATACGTTTCGGAGACATGCCTGTTGCGTAGCAATACTGCTTCGAATAACTCAGTTGATGATTTCTATTCGATTGGCGGCTTCCGTTTGCTGGGCTCAAAACACTGTCTGCTGGAAAACAACACATCATCAAAAAACCATGGAAATGGCTTCCTTCTGGCGTATGGAGAAAACGCCACAGTTGCTGACAATACAGCCAGAGATAATAAGGTAGGGTTCAACTTAGATTTCTTTGATGATACCAGAATAGTGAACAATACCGCCTTTGGTAATTCAGATGGATTCACTATTTCATTTTCCGATTACATGCAAGTCACTGGCAATACTGGGTCCAATAATTCGGAAACTGGGTTTCTACTTACCAGTTCCTCGTTGTGTGTGTTTTTCCGCAACACTGCCATTGGTAATGAGCTAGGTGTAGCATTGGAAGGGAGCTGTGAAGACAATATCCTCTATGAAAACCGGTTGGGGTACAACGAAGAAACCAATGGTCTCGATAATAGCTGGACGAATGCGTGGGATAATGGGGCTTCCGGGAACTACTGGAGCGATTATGATGGAAGCGACCAATACATCATCCCTGGATCTGCCAACAACACAGACAGACACCCGCATCTTCTTGATCTACTTCACCCTCGAATAGATCACCCTTCCGACGTTATAATCATCGCGTATACTCCGGGAGAGAACATAACCTGGAATCCCAGTGACCGAAATCCGTATTCTTTCGAAGTCTATCAGAATGGTATTCTTATCCAATCAGGGTACTGGAATGGATCAAGAATTCTCACCGACATTAGTGAAATAGATAGTGGGGTTTACAACTTCACATTGGTCGTTTACGACAAGACTCTAAACAGCGTCAGCGACACGGTGATTGTTGAAGTACGTCCTAACCCTATAGATGCCATTCTGCCGGGTATAGTCATTGTCTTAGGTGTAGCAGTGACATTTGTTATTATTCAAGAATGTAGAGAATTTGTTATAGATGAGCAAGGAGGCTCCTAACAGGTCAATTGCCTCTACGAAGCACTCCTTCGCTTACATCGTACGACCATCAGGAATATTCATTGCACCAACCGAGCACTTGGATACACGATAACCCTTGTTTTCAAATCCAAGAGATAAGTCGCGTTGGAGAACATGTCATCTCCATTCAAACTTCTGATTCGGTTAGGCAAAGACAACAAACGATACCTTCCGGGTAATTGAGCGTCCCTCCAATCCTTGCCCCGTACCACAGCTGATTCCACTTGCCCTTTTTTCTCCCGCCTCACAATTTCTGGAATCTCTTCTCAAAGCCATCATTTTCTTGATTGCCGTACTACAATAGGTCGTGAACTCCAAACTCAGACTTCTTCGAATGTCGCCTTCACGACAGCGCCGCAGTAGCTGCACTTGGCTTCTAGCGGCCCAACCCAATCTACGATTTCAGGGGATAATGAAGCACCACAAGAAGGGCATGTATCTGGAAGGCGTACGGTTTGCATACTGGAGCCATCAGAAGCAATCGCTTCACGACGATGCTCCTCCGGGATCACATAGGCGGGCGGCTGCACGGCAAAACCGCTCGTATGAACCTTTCTCCTGAAGGCAATACCGCAGATAATCAACACGATAACGGGCAGAAGCAACGGAAGCAAGAAGAAACCGAAAAATGTGCCAAAATCCCAGAAATTCTCAAACGGGGTGGTTGGAAATTGCAATCATAAACCGTCTCCAGACATATTCCATCACATGTAGTCTGTGAATGCTCCTTATTATCCTTGTCAGAGAGCTGGAAAGAATCTATCTGCTTTTTCTGTCCTGTCACTAGCATGTGAAAACCTAAGCAATCAACTCCGTAAGCTTCATTCCCTGTTGTTTGAAACGCAGATGCAATCAATTCATGTTCTTCAGCGGGGGTGGGAGCTCCGAACAGGAGCTTACCCACGATTCCATTTGACGAAAATCACCGACAGAACAAGAGCAACAGCAACACCTGCCAATCCAATTACGAGGACACCGAAAGGCAACTCGCCTAAAGGTGTAGTTTGGTTAGTAGTATCAGTTGTTGTGGTTGTGGTGCTAGTTGTACCACCAGCCTCTACCACCATGACGATAACCGTATCGCTCGTTGTATTGCTGATCGTATCAGACACTATGATTGTATAGTTGTAGGTCCCTACATCAAGTCCGTCCACAGACAATGTGATATCACCCCCATCCCAAGTACCAGACTCTGCGAGGGTTCCATTGCGGTAGATTTCATAGGTGTCAGGACTGAAATCCCATGGACTCCACGTGATAGCGTGACCTGTCGATCCGACCTCATATTCAATATCGTCTGGTTCATCAATGGTTGGTGGAGAGAAAGGTGCGACTATAACAAACACCGTGTCACTGACCGGATTCCCACTGCTTCCAGAAACCACGATTGTGAAATTATGTATACCTGGATCCAGACCGTCGACGTCAATGGTGATATTATCGCCATCCCAACCACCAGAAGCGATGAGGCTTACGTTTCTAAAGAGTTCATAGGACGTCGGGTCACCGGCGAATACATTCCATGTTATTGAATTACCAGTAGTGCCCTGCTCATATACGATGTCCCAAGGATGGTCAAGAGTCATGGATGTGGGGGGACAAACGGTGACCATGACAGAGTCAGTAGCACTATTGCCGTTTGCGTCATAGACAATGAGTGTATAGTTGTGCGTGCCTACATCAAGTCCATCAACCGAGATAGGTATAACTTCCGAACTTGCGTTCCAAACACCTGATTTCACGAGGGTACCGTTTCTCAGAATCTCGTAGGAGCCTGGGACAATACCTGATGGGTTCCATGTTATCGAATTGCCAGTAGTAAACCGTTCATACTCGATATCCTGCGGACTGTCGATATCGGGCCTAAGGCTATGGAAGTGCCTCGGGTTTCTGCTGAGCTCAACAGATTCGCCAACGACATACTGCGACACATAGAAGGGGCCTGAAGTTACCATTTCTTCAGCTGGGGGGTTGGGATCCCACGTGTTCCAGCCATTGAGACCTATATCGATGAATATGTGCCTTGGTATGATTGGCTTGTACGCGACCGTGTGCAGGTGCCAGTATGACTCAGTGTTGAATTCCACCTCAAGTGTATACGGTGCCTTGGCGTAAGCCGCAGTCATCTCTGTTAAATCAACACCATACGGATTACCGGGGGAATCACGATAGTAGTTCAGCGAAAATGCAACATCCTCGGCTGTTAGCGGTTCGCCGTCTGTCCAGCTAGCGTTTTGGACCATATTGAAGGTGAATCTTGTGTGACCGTCTGGAACATTCGGATCGTCTGCATGGGTCTTTGCCGTGTAATCAGTAATCAGGCAATTTTTGTTATCTCCAGTCCAGTCCCGCTTGATAAGGCTGTCATATAGCATATCAAGAACGTTCATGGTGTACGTGGAAGACGTGACCATGAAATTGAAAGAGTCAACATCCATCGGATTGCTCCATGTGAAGGTGCCTCCGAATGGGCCCCCCTCTGAGTCTATGAGATGAACCTTGTAGTTGGTCCAGTATCCTGGAACTCCACAACTAACATCATTCTTGTGTTCTTCGAATCTATCGGTCCTGTAGGCTGAAATCTCGAAGTTCTCGTAGGCTATGATCATGGGAGACTGGTAGACCCAGATTTTCTGCATCTCGATTGCTGCTTCATACACGTCTTCGTACCCAGTTGCATGGAGCAGCTGATCTCTCCAGCTATCATAGGTCGCGTTGGCAAAGTTCGGGAAGTTCCAGTATGGCTCATCAGCGTATTCGGACCAGTACTGATAGGCAAGCCAGTCAACATCAAAATCACTGAATGACGAGCCGAGGAATGCCATGTCATAGTCACCGTGGAAGTACAGACGGTTCAGGTATTCGTAGAAGTCAGTAGGTTCAGAAGTGGCATCAACATTGAGTGCCTGCAGAGCATCGGCGAAAATGGCACCGATCTCAATGGCGAGATTGGATGAATCTGCACACTCGATGAGGACATCGAAGTCCTCTCCATTCGGGGCCTCTCTGAGCCCATCCTCATCAGCATCTGCAAAGCCGGCTGCATCAAGTAGCTGGTTACCAATTTCGACGTTGGCCTCGTAGTAGTGGTATGTTAGCTTGTCTTCAACAGAAAATGGGTTTACTTGTGGTACACAGCTGTCCTGTGGAAAGGACAGACTGTCCCAAACGTCCGCAGAAATGGATTGTTTGTCTACAGCAAAAGCAAGAGCCCTTCTGAAAGCGGTTATGTTCTGTGGGTACGCATCATCTCTGCAGTTGATGGTTATAGACCCATACCCGTTTCTGAGTTTATTCGCTGTCGCTATATCATCTGATTGTTCGAGTTCCAGCAAGAAGCTTGGGTCGACCCTGTCACCGATCAGGTCGATTTCACCATTTTGCAGAGCGAGAACAGCCTCGTCGTCCTGCGTAATCACGTCGTACACAATTTTGTCTACGTAAGGTCCACTTCCTGCCGTGCTCGATGAAGCTGCGATTTCAGGCAATAACGGAGATGCCACAGATATTACAAATAGACTCAAAATTAGACTAGCGGCAAATAGCGGAGCATTATCATTATTCATTCGAATTCCTCCCATCCTCCTAGAAGATAGGCTGACAGTACTATATCCAGTCCTCTGTTATAATGATTACGGACACCAAGAGTGGACCGCTGTTTCATCAACGCACGTGAATGTTCACAGTTTTTCATAATTAATGATGAATTCCAAGAACAGAACTGCAAAGAAGAAGTCAAACGAACCAAACGCGACAATCATGAAGGTCAGATCTCCCAATAGAAAGTAAATCACGCAAGATCCAAAAAAGGAGAGCTTACTCAAAACTCCTAACCAGACAATGCCCCGATTTTTGTGAATATCCTGCCCTACAATGAAATAGCCAATTCCGTAAACAAATATCAAACCCAGCAAAGCATGCAAGAAGAAAAGGGTGGGAGGATTTGCTGTACCAAAGAGAACGAATATGTCTGGAATGGCAACACTGCCAACAAGAAAAGAGACCGCCATAAACCAGTTAAACACAGCCCCAATAGTAAACAGCCATCTGTAATAGTTCTCTTTGTTCATGACTATATTCTTCTGAAACCCAAATTTAAGTATAATTGACGTGAGCAGTAACATAGTTCCATGGCATTTATGCTGTAGGCGCGATTGGTGGTAGGTTCGCAGCTATGTTTTTTTGGTGTAGAATCAGTTCTTTCGTCCACGCTTTATTGGAAATCACCTTCTTTTCTGAAAGGGTGAAGCAAAACTTGATTATTGCTAACGCTCTGAAAGGCAGATTGCTTCATGGTGGAATGTGTGAATATGACAACATATCCGCCTAAAGGTTCAGTATAAGCAAGAAGACACAATATATGCCAAATAGGAATCCTCCATGAAGCAAGTCGATACATACGAAGTCAGTGCATCTCAATTTCTTCGGTCTTTCGGATAAAATACTGCATTCCTTCTACGATCCGGAGTATTCTCTATTTTTCGCTATACTACATTGAATCCCTGTGATTTGAAATGTCTGTCGAAGGTGAATACGTAATCCACATTTAGTCTGTTTATTACAACGAAAGATGTGCAATCAGTGAAACTAATCTCGGAATTCTCTAGTGTTTTGAAATAGTTCCAAGCATGCTTCTCCCACTGCTCGTCTATGAAGAAAGTAACTAACTCTGATTTTCGCAAAGATTCACCAAATGAAACTGCGCTTTGATGGTCTATCTTATGACAAATAAGTGTCAAAAGCTCATCAAGAACATAGTTGGTAGTTACAATTCGCCCCCACCTACCTTTCTGTATTTCCCTCATTGTTTCGATTGCATCTTCATGCTTTGCAGAACTACGGTTGTAGAAATCAAAAAACCCGCTAGTATCAACGAAAATGGACAGCTCCTACCTCTCCAGACCATAGATTTCTTCATCATGTTCGGATTCTAGAACAGTACCCTGCTTCGCGCTTGCTTTTCCACCGAGTGAAAAAATAGGGTCCTTTGGATTGACGTGAGATTCTGAGATTAGAGCTCTCGCTGCGTCTAGACTCATTTTTCTCTTCTGCCTATCTACTATCACTGTAATTTCGTCAGAATCTTGCGATGGAGTTGATAACAATCTAGAAACAGTATGATATGTGAATTCATTATCTTCAAAATAGGCACGATCTTGAATTCGCAGAGAAGACACAAGATTCCGGAGCTGCTCAATGATTTCACCCTCGACTGATAGAATCTGAGGCTCTTCTACTTGGCCTATGTCAGCTGTTGATGCCGTTGATAGATACTGATTAAGAATAGAGAATAGTCCCTGCTGCAACTCACTAAGGATTATACTAGCGTATACGATATCCAACCTTTCTGCTGCAGACGTGTCGGATTTTCTTTGATGAACCGGTAGGGTGTCAATTTCCTCCTTTGGAGATGGAGGAATCTCGGAAGCCCTTGTGTCATCATCAATCATGATGTTGCTCAGTATCGATGAATTTCCATGCTTGGTATATTTGATTTGGTCAACAGTTGACAACTACTCTTCCCCCCTCATATCACGAACTGTTTGTTCAAGCAAATCATGAACTTCTTCAATGAAAGTGGTGACCTCATA